>CAXGRW010000281.1:0-6955 GCA_964012125.1 uncultured Rhodopirellula sp. | reverse complement strand
AAACTTTTGCGTGATTTGCTTCGCGTCTATCTAGGAGAGTCCAACAGTCTGCTGGTGTCGGTGCAGCGTGCTATCAAGCGGAATGACCGCGACGAAATTCTCCGCGCCGTTCATACCTACAAAGGGGCGTCTCTGTCGGTCGGGGCGATTCATGCGCATCAGTTGGCCCGCGAGATGGAGGATGCTCTGTTGGCGGGAGATGTTCAAGATCCGCAGCAGATCTATGAGCGATTGCGGCACGCCTCGGAACGCGTGGTTGCCGATGCTGAGGTGTATTTAGCAACTGAATTGTAGTCTGCTTTGCTTTTATTCCCGGAAGCGATGCACGCCAAAGAAACCGTAAGTCTGCTGGTCTTTGAGTGGCATCAGTTACGATGATGCTTGTGCTATGATGGTTTCCACAGGTTCTCGGGAAAAATTGCCTGAGATCCTATTCCTGCCTGATTACTGGAGAGATGAATGTCACGTTTGTTTTGCACCTTGGCCCTCGCTTTGTTGCTGCCATCGCTTTTGTTCGCTCAGAAGGACAAGAAGTCCCGCTTCAAACCGATTCAAGAAAATGCTCGTCAGGCAATCACCGAGGCAGTTCCCAAGGATGCAACGGCAAAACCAGCCAAAGAACGCCGTGTTCTCGTCTTTTATCGGTGTGAAGGATTCGTACACCAGTCGATTCCGTTCGGCAACTTTGCTGTGCAAACGCTGGGGGACAAAACGGGTGCTTTTCAAGTGGATCTTGCTGACGACTATGAAGTATTCACGCCAGAGAATCTTGCCAAGTACGATTGCATTCTTTTGAACAACACAACGCACATGCAATTTCCGGAAGCTTCCCAATTGAACGCGTTCCTCGACTTCATTTCAAAGGGCAAGGGGTTGGCCGGATTTCATGCCGCTAGTGACAACTTTGGAAGACATCCGGAAGCTCTTGCCATGGTCGGCGGTATTTTTAATGGGCACCCTTGGGGAGCCGGTGGAACGTGGGCGTTTAAACTTGATGATCCCAAGCACAAATTGAATCAAGCGTTTGGCGGAAAAGGATTCTGGCACCAGGACGAGATTTATCAGTACAAACCTGAATCTTATGTGGGTCCCGAAACTTTGAGGGTGCTGGTGAGCTTGGATATGTCTAAGAACGCTGTTTCGGATCGCATCAAAGATGGGCCACGAGAAGTGCCTGTCTCGTGGGTTCGCAAAGCCGGGGACGGACGCGTGTTTTATACCAACTTTGGCCATCGGCCTGAGACATTCGAGAACCCTGTGGTGTTACAGCATATGCTCGATGGAATTCAGTACGCGATCGGTGACCTTGCCATTGACGACGCACCAACCGCAAAGAGTTCGCAAGTCGACGCAGCACTTGCACCGGAAAAAAAATAGCTCCTTTTGGGTGCTCAGGCGAAGACGCTCAATGGCAACCCACCGGATTCCCTGACGTTTGATGGGACGCTCAGTGGCTCAAGAGGTGGCTGAAGAGGTGGCTCGTGATGAGATGCTCAGCGGGGCTTACCTTCGGTTTGATCCGGTGCTCGCTTGCGGTGGCGTGGTAAACACACATGTGTCATGCATTTATCCACGACAGTACAGAATTTAGCAGTGACGCTTTCGGCCCCACTTGGATTCGCAACGCTGACAAAAGACGCGAAGATTGTTGACCGAATATATAGATTCTACAGAGAGAGCGGCAGAAATCATTCGCGAGGGTGGTTTGGTAGCGTTTCCCACCGAAACCGTGTTTGGGATCGGGGTCGATGCTACGAATGGTGATGCTGTGGCGAAGCTGTTTGAAGCCAAGGGCAGGCCAAGCAACAACCCGTTGATTGTGCATTTGGATGACGGCGGCCATTGGGCTCGCGCGGCATCTGAATTGCCAAAGGTTGCTGAGGCATTGCTGGATGCTTTCTGCCCAGGACCATTAACAGTTGTGCTTCCGAAACTGCCCACTATCAGTGATCAAGTCACCGCAGGATTGAAGACTGTTGGTGTGCGTATTCCAGATCATTCCATTGCCAGAGAGATTCTTCGCATTGCTGCTGTTCCGGTTGCAGCGCCTTCGGCGAACCGTTCAGGGCGACCCAGTGGAACCACTTGGCAGGCCGTTGCTGAGGATTTGGACGGGCGTATCGACGCGATCTTTTCTGCAGATACAACCACGATCGGGATCGAATCGACAGTCGTGGATTGCAGTGGGACGTTTCCTGTTGTGTTGAGGCCAGGGGCGATAACGCTGGAACAGTTGCAGCGAGTTGCACCGCAGACAATAGAATTCGGAGTGGATGAAAAGGGGCAGATGGTCGCGTCTGGACAGCAAGTTAATTCACCGGGAATCTTGCATCCCCATTATCAACCCAGCGCCGAAGTGTTCATGGTGGATGTGCCGCCGAGCGGTATTTCGGTTGAGGACGCTGCTGTTTCGGCGTTCTGCGGAATCGAAGGGTTCGATGGCGGGGATGTGTTCGCACTCTCCAGAATTTTCGGATCCATGGAAGAATATGCTGCCGGTTTTTACGAGTTTCTGCGTGAAGTGGATCGGCAAGCTTTCAAGAAGGTTTTTGTTCAAACTGCGCCAGACGAAGGTATCGGTCGGGCATTACGGGATCGGCAGCGCAGAGCCGCCGGTGGTTAAACCATTGAGGATGAGAACTGAGGAAAATCAAGGACATAGATACGTGTGGTGCTTTACGATTGCAGCTGGGTTTTTGTGCTTCTTGATGGTGCTCCGTGTGCAGTCGTTTGAAGCTGTGTATTGATAAGGTTGTGTCTGTACTGAAGCAAATTGGTCAACCAAGTCGTGATGTCTTGGTTTTGTGAGCCACTCGATGCTGCGATCCCCTCCAAGAATTGGCCATCAGGTTGCCATAGAATCTTCTGGTGAGGGACAGCCGAATTCATCTTGAACACTGCCACAGCTGGGGGGGGCTGTTTGATCGTTTGCTGCAATGTCGAAAGGTAATGAAGGCTTAGGCGTGTGCAAGGTCTGGAATGACGTTGAGGGACGTTCTCGGTTGTGATGTTGGCAACCGTGACGAGTGAACGTTCTTTTAGGTGGTTCGGTGTAAACGCCTTCTAAGTTAACAGGAGTTCGTGTTCGGATCCTCAAGTCGAAAATTTTTGATCGGCAATAAGTTACAATCCTGCACTTTCAATAGGCTCAGCATTTCAGGCAAGAAGTTTATAAGATAGTACAGGACTTGCGTTCAGTCTTTCGTTTCGTTCCGGAATTTGAAATGAGAAGTAAGTAGGATCAAAATCATGACACAGCGATTGTTTCAGATGTCGGCGTTGTTGCGCATGTTTGGTTTTTTGGCGTTTGTGTTTTCTATCTGTTTAACGAGTTGTGGTGCAGAAGCGTTGATGGATGTCGTCATCCGGGGCGGGACCGTGATTGATGGTACAGGCAAGCCGGGTTACCTCGCCGATGTGGGAGTGAAGGATGGCCGCGTCTCATTCATCGGAGTCATCGAGGAAAAGCGTGGGCGATTTGTGATTGATGCCACGGGGTTGGTTGTAGCCCCTGGCTTCATCGACATGATGGGGCAGACCGCTAGTCCAATGATTGAGTCTGATGTATCGGCAATCAATTTACTGACTCAAGGAATCACGACCATCAATGCTGGGGAAGGTGCGTCTGCGGCTCCTCTGGCTCCCCAGAATGCTAAACGCAACGGCTACGCAACCATGCGTGAGTATTTCACTTTGTTGGAAATGAAGGGTTTGCCCGTCAATGTGGTGCAAACAGTTGGCCATACCCAAGTTCGGCGATTGGTGTTGGGGGACGTAGAGCGGCGCCCGAGTCCTACCGAGCTTGAGCAGATGAAGCAGTTGGCTCGCGAGGCTATGCAGGCGGGAGCGATTGGAGTGTCCAGCGCTTTGATCTATCCGCCGGCAGTGTATGCACAGCCACGCGAAATCAGTGCCCTGGCCGGGGTTGCTGGTGAGTATGGCGGCGGCTATTTCACTCACATGCGAAATGAAGGCGATCGGTTGTTGGAGGCAGTCGAAGAGGCTTTGCAGATTGGACGCGATGCCAAAACGCCAGTACACATTTTTCATCTCAAGGCGGCTGGGAAAGCGAACTGGGGTAAAATGCCTCGTGCAATCGAGTTGATCAAGAATGCTAGAGCCTCAGGGCAACGAGTCACGGCAGATATTTATCCGTATATCAACAATGGGCTGGGCATTGCCGCGTTGATTCACCCAAGGCACTTCACTGCGGGGCACGCCGCTTTGGTGCAAAAACTGGCTGATCCGAAACTCCGGAATCAGATTCGTGAAGAAATGGAATCAACCGGTGGGTGGGAAAACTGGTACCGCCATGCAGGCAGTGATTGGAATCGGATTGTGATAGGCAAAAGCAATCATCCGAAGTACCGAAAATGGAATGGCTTGTCACTTGCCAAAATTGCGGATGAGAATGGGGAAGATCCGTGGGACACGTTTTTTGAGTTGGTCATTCGTGGTGCGTTCGCGCTGCCTGAAACGATGTCCGAGGCCAATAAGATCATGGCACTTCAGCAGGGATTTGTCTCGTTTTGTACTGACGTGGGGCCTGCGAGTGGTGGTCGAACCACTTCGCATCCCAGAGCTTTCGGAGCGTTTCCACGCGTGATCTCGCGCTACGTGAGGGATCAGAATGCGATATCGCTCGAACGTATGGTGTCGCAGGCCAGCTCTGCTGCGGCAAGTAATGTTTACGCGTTTGATCGGGGAAGAATTGAACTCGGGGCTCCGGCTGACTTGATCGTTTTTGACTATCAGCAAATTGAAGATAAGGCGAGTTTTCGACAGCCGGATGCGGTTTCTGTTGGCATGAAGTTTGTGTTGGTCAACGGTCAAGTGGTGCTGCAAAGTGGCAAATTGACCAAGCGACGGCCTGGACGAGTTCTGCGAGGCCCCGGCTATCAATCTGAACGGGCGGCGCATCGCGTGACATCATCGGAGGCGATGCCCCCATTTGAAAATTATGACCGTTCCATGGCCATGTTCATGGAAAAGCACAGACTGCCCGGAGCCTCCATTGCGGTGACGAATGGCGGGGAGGTTGTTTTTGCCAAGGGTTACGGGTACGCCGATGTGGCTGTGAATGAAAAGGTTCATCGCGATAGTCTCTTTCGGATTGCAAGTATTTCGAAGCCGATCACTGCGGTCGCGGTTCTCCAATTGCATGAACGTGGAAAACTTGATCTCGATGACTCGGCTTTCATGCTGCTTGACATGAATGACGTGTTCGATGATGCAGAGGGAGATGATGCAGAGGGAATAGAGAAGCGATTGCGTGACATTACTATCCGACATTTGCTGCAGCATCGTGGGGGATGGGATCGCAATGCGTCTTTCGATGCAATGTTCAGGTCTGTGAAGTTTGCCGAAAAATCAGGGGCTGACCCACCGGCCGATCAGCAGGCTGTGATTCACGCGATGTTGACACAGCCGCTCGACTTCGTGCCAGGCGAGCGGTATGCCTATTCCAATTTCGGATATTGTCTGCTTGGACGTGTGATTGAAAAGTTGACTGGACAGTCCTATGAGTCCTACGTGAAGCAAAATGTGCTCGACCCAATTGGTGCAACCCAAATGCGTTTGGGGGCGACTCGGTTAGAGGGGCGGGTCGAGAATGAGGTGCGGTACTATCATCCCGGCACCGGGAAATCTGTCTTTCAAAGTGACCTGAAACAGATGGTGCCGCATCCTTATGGTGCCTGGAATTTGGAAGCGATGGATTCGCACGGAGGTTGGTTGGCTTCAGCCACCGACTTGGCCAAGTTTGCCGCAGCCTTCGATAATCCAGCGACTTGTCCCATCCTGTCCGAGGAAAGCATCAACTTGATGCATCAACGCCCACCAGGTATTGCAGGGCATACCCACGAGGGGATTGAGAAACCCGTCTACTATTCATTTGGATGGAGCAATCGTGTTGTAAGTGATGGAAAACTGAATCACTGGCATACGGGTTCACTGCCGGGCACCACGAGTATTCTGATTCGGAGACACGATGGCAAGAATTTTGTTGCGCTGATGAATTCACGAGTCAGTCCGGTTTCCGAACACCTCGGACGTGAAATGGATCGATTGCTGCATCAGATGGCAGATCAGGTCGAGGCTTGGCCCAAGTAGCGAATACTGCACTTATCGCTTCCGGATAGCGATTCATGTGATTGTGGATTGCCGTTCAGGAACCAGGCAATGCTGTGGTGGGCTTTCGAGGTGCGAGCGACGTAACTGTGAAAAGCTGTCACGTGTTGGTTGACTGAGGCTCGGCGGGGATCATCCTGGCATCCTGCATTTTTGCCAAGCTGTTTCTCGGGACTGCGAAGGATGGGCCATTCTTGCCCATCAGGTCACGACCAGCGAGGTAGCCGAAGCGTGCCGCAGGAGACACGAGTTTAGTACCGTGCTGCCACCGCCCAGGGAAGTACCCGTGCGACTGTGATCATCAGTGCTGTGATTGTTTTTGTCGTTTTCATGCTTGTTGTGATAGGCCTTTTGATTCCAGTGCCGATCCGTGGGACGCGGGCTAGCCCCTTCGCAGATCTCGCCCACCCCCAATTTTGCAATTTAGGCTCTTATCATCTTTCTAACGATTCCGCGGAAAACACCTTGCGAGCCGGCAGAGCGCAAACTCGGGTTGCGGCTATTACTGGCTGAAACGTGGAAGTCAGTTTTGCTTGTGATCTTTGCCTTGTCGTTGTTTGGGATTGGGGTGAAGAACGTGCAACGTCATTTTGGGCGTTGTGGTTCGTGGAGTGATGTCCTGCTACATGTATTCGGTCTGGCATTCGGGACTTGCCTATTTTGGGCCTGCGTCAGCACGCGACGGGAACGTAGTCGGTCGCGACCTCTGGTTCTTGGAACCGCGGGCTGTTGTTTTCTTGTAGCAGCATTATCAAGGCCCGCCGATGAGCATGGGATGATTCATAGCGGGCATTGTCAGTGAACCACGGGGCACTCAAAACCCTAT
>CAXGRW010000280.1:0-6974 GCA_964012125.1 uncultured Rhodopirellula sp. | reverse complement strand
GACGACTATCTTCACGGTGGTGCAGACAGTGATCTTCTGTTGGGTGAGGGCGGAAAGGATCTGCTTGATGGTGGCAGCGAAGCAGATGATTTGTTCGGCGGAGACGGTGATGACAGCTTCGTATATACGGAAGCGGGTGATCACTTTACCGGCGGTGCAGAAAATCACGTTGACAGGATCCTGGTTCGCGGTACCGAGGCATCCTTCGTTGTTAACAATGAGTTGCTGGACTACTTCGATTCGATCGAGGCGATAGACATGTACGACGCCCCCGGTGTTGGTCTAAAGGCAAGTGCTGCGGCGATGGTGAATTCACATGATTCTCAACATGCTTTAATTGCCTTTGTGACGGATTATGAAGAACTTGAGTTTGAACCTGCGTGGAGTCTCGTTGAGGGAGGGATGCGGGGGGCTGAGTACTATCGTAGCTATCAGGCCGGAGCTGCCGAGATCGATGTTTCTGGACCCTTGGAGTGGCAGAACCCTGTGTTTGCGGTGGATGTCGACAGCAGTGGTAGTGTCTCTCCTATGGATGCGCTGTTGATTATCAACGAACTTAGCTTTCGCCGTTTCTCTACGCCTGATGGTGAGTTGATTTACAAAGGATTTGCGCACAACCATCACAGCCTTGAGTGGGGGAGTTTCTCGTACCTCGATACTTCAGGCAATGGTTCGATCACTGCTTTAGATGCGTTGCGAGTGATTAATCAATTGGATCGAATACAAGGGGACTCCAGCAGTGCAACGGCGGGAGAAGGTGAAGGGCGTGACGTGCTTGGGCAGTGGGGTAGTTCGGCTTTTGATCTGGTGAGCGGCAACCCGCACAGACGAAGTAACGCTTTGCAACCTCTAGCATTGGGCGGGCTGAGTGGACACCTGCAAAGTGCAGGAACACCTGTTCGTGTCGCCGCGAGTTTGGCCGATGAGCAGTTCCGAGCACCGTGCGTTCCTGCGTTGGGCCCCGCCGAAGAAATGACTGGCTTTGATCATGATCATGCCGAGTCGTTTGCAGCACAGGGAAAAATATTGACTGAGGAAGAGGGTGATTGGTTAGCCGAGAAGGATTGGTCAGCGAGTGTGGATGAGTTTTGGGGATCGGAAATGGCCACGCCTGAATCATGAAGTGCATTTGCTAGATTGGTAACGGAAAACCACGCGAGCAGAAGCTCCGTCGTCGACTAATCTGTAGCCCAGGATTTCGTTAGTGACGCCAACAATGATGTGCCCCGTGATGGGGCCGACTTGCTATGCTGCGGTGAGTTGCGTCTTGGGAAACGGTTGACAGGACCGCGAACGAAATGTAGACGCAATCCCTATGCGGGCGGTGTTCTTTCTGGGCTGATGTGTGCTGCTTCATAAACATCGGTGAGGATCGGCATGGTGTCCAGAGTGGATGTCTAGATGCTTGTTTTCAACGCTGTTGTGGGCTTTGGCAAGTGCACACTTGAGTCATTGCTGGCGTGAGCAGTGCCATTAATGTAGTCACGTGGGATAACAGGTGTTTGCGAGAGAAGGGCCTGCGGCAGCGGTTGTTTCGGTCGCCTGATGTTTGCCCATGAATTCTCGCGCCTTTTCCTGTGATGGTAATAGATGGGTTGCGATACTATGCGTATCGTTTTTAATACGTGTTCAATACGATACTTACTGGCCAGTCAATCTGTATTTGGGGTCCAAGTCAATGTTCGGCGGCATAAATAGATTAACCATTCCTCGTGTTTGTCCCTTTTTGTTGTTGGTGCTTTGTCCTTTTGTAAGAGCGGATTCGCAGCCGAACGTCGTTGTTGTTTTCATTGACGACATGGGGTGGGCTGATTTTTCTTGTTTCGGAAATACCGATGCTGAAACCCCTACGATTGACCGTTTGGCTCGTGAGGGAATCGCTTTCGAACAGTTTTATGTTAACTCTCCGATTTGTTCGCCTTCTCGAGTAGCGATATCGACTGGGCAGTACCCCCAGCGATGGCGGATCACCTCGTACTTAGCAAATCGTCAACAGAATGAGTTGCGTGGGTTGGCGCAGTGGCTCGATCCCAAGGCGCCGATGTTAGCACGAAGTCTCAAGCAAGCGGGTTACGCCACGGGCCACTTTGGGAAGTGGCACATGGGCGGACAGCGAGATGTGGACGAAGCACCTGCCATCACCGAGTATGGTTTTGATGCGTCTCTCACCAACTTCGAGGGGATAGGAGCCAAGCTGTTACCGCTAACCAAAACAGGTGATGGTACGGTTGGGAAGATTTGGGGTGATGCTGTTCGTTTGGGCGAACCTGTGACATGGATGCAAAGATCAAAAATCACCAGCGGTTTCATCGATTCGGCTATTCCCTTCATGGAGAAAGCTAAAACAGCGAACCAACCCTTCTATGTGAACATTTGGCCTGATGATGTTCATAGTCCCTTTTGGCCTCCGGCGGAGGAATACAACGTTGCCAAGAGTAAGGGCAAACGTGGTTTGTATCTCGCTGTGTTGGAAGCAATGGATCGGCAATTTGCCAGATTATTCGCTTACATTCGAGAAACTCCCAAGCTGCGAGACAATACGCTGGTTTTGGTTTGCTCGGACAACGGTTGTGAGTTGGGGGCCGGTCAAGCTGGTCCGCTCAAGGGATACAAGACGCATCTTTTTGAGGGCGGCATTCGATCGCCACTGGTTGTTTGGGGACCGGGGCTGATCGCTAAAAATGCTGTTGGCACCAGAAATACCACCTCCGTATTTTCTGCCATCGATCTTACGCCCTCGCTGCTTACCTTAACGCATGCCAAGCCACCTGCGGGGACAGTTTATGATGGCGAGGATGTGTTAGATACGTTACTTGGTAAGTCCACTGCAGGAAGGCAGGCCGAAATTTACTTTCGGCGTCCCCCAGATAGAAAAAACTACTACGGGTTTAGCCAACTGCCTGATTTGGCAGTCAGGCAAGGAGCATGGAAATTACTCTGTGATTACGACGGCAGCCGATCGCAGCTTTACAATCTCATTAACGATCCGGGGGAAGAAGATAATCTTGCTGCGGATAAACCAGAGGTTGTGTCAGAGTTGACAGCAAGGCTGCTGGCGTGGAATAAGACCATGCCGCAAGATAACGGGCTGGAATTGGGGAAGCAGCCCGAAAAGAAAGCTCGTAACAGTAGAAAGAGATACCGTTTGCAGCAAGGAGATGACTTATCAGGGAAAAGTGCACCTGACTATGGGGGAAGAAGCGTAACGATCACGACCTCCTTTGACAGCAAAGGTTCAGACGGCGTGATTGTGGCACAGGGAGGCGATAAGCAAGGGTATGCACTCTACATCCGTGAGAGAAAGCTGGTGTTGGGGGTGCGTGATGGATGGAAGCTCACGGAAGCCGTTGCAAGTGAACCAATCGCGCCAGGGAACACTATTGTGACTGCTACGATCTCGACCAACGGAAAGATGGAGCTTGTTGTCAATGGAAAGGTGGCTGCAACTGCGGATGCCACGTGTGTGCTGGTACAGGCCGGTGACGGGCTTCAAGTTGGCGATGACAAAATCAAGCCAGTGGGTAACTACAGTGTCACTACGTTTGCTGGCAGTATCAGCGAGGTCAAACTGAAGTTCGACTAGGCCATTGGGGATGCACCCGCGATTGGTTTGCTTTCTCCGTACAGAATCCAGGTTGGGATAGCACTGCTGCATTTCATGCGATGTGACGGAGGTGCATGTTGGAGAGGGTTGATGATTTTTCCGGCTCAGTTCGACGTAGCGCGTGACCGGCGAATGCGTGTCGACGCGAGGATGACGGTGGATCGACCCTGAACCTTGTATTCACTTATATCATCAAGTGGGGTACCGTCGGTGATGTCATCGGGTGACGCGAGGTCTGTGTCCACAATGCGCTGCCAAGCGTGGAATTCTGCAGGAACGGACGGTAATGCGAAGGTGATTTCTTCCCAATAGGCATTGAAAATCAGGTGGTACCAGCGATGGTTTGTTTCGATGGTAAACGCGACGCTTCGTGATTGGTCTCCCCAGTCCGGTTTGTCTAGTTGCGTTCCGTGCCAACGTACACTTGCTCGTTCAATCACCTCAGTGAGTGGCAGCATCGGGTCCGCTCGTTCGGGAAGTCCCTGGCGGTACGTGATGAGTCGCCGTACGAAACGGTGCAGGTCAGCATGCTTGTCGGTCAAACTCCAATCAAACCAGCTTGTTTCATTGTCTTGGCAATAGGCATTGTTGTTGCCATTTTGAGTGCGTCGGACTTCATCACCCATGACCAACATTGGAACACCAAGGGCTAGAATATTGGTGGCAAAAAAGTTCTTGATCTGTTTCAGGCGGATAGCCTCAATGGCGGGGTCATCCGAGGGGCCTTCTACTCCACAATTCCAACTGATGTTTTCGTTATGACCATCACGATTTCCCTCGTTATTCGATTCATTGTGTTTCTCGTCATAGGAGACGAGATCATTCATCGTGAATCCGTCGTGTGATGTCACGAAGTTGATGCTCTGCTCAGGTTCGCGGTTCCGGTGTCCGTAGATGTCCGGACTGGCCAGGAAACGCTGCGCAAAGACCCCGGCTTTTTTCTCGTCACCTTTGATGAACGAACGAACGTCGTCACGGAATTGTCCATTCCACTCTTTCCAGTGGTCACCAAAGAAATTCCCAACCTGATACAAGCCCGCAGCGTCCCACGCCTCGGCAATCAGCTTGGTTCCACTCAAAACAGGGTCTGTTTCGATATCCCAAAGAATCGGCGGATTCGCTTCGGGGTTGCCATAGATGTCGCGTGATAGCACCGACGCCAAGTCAAATCGAAACCCGTCTACGTGCATTTCCTCGACCCAGTAACGAAGGCTCGAAAGAATCATTCGCCGGACGATGGCATGATTCCCGTTGAGTGTGTTGCCGCAACCACTGAAGTTGGCGTAACGACTGCGTTCTGGCTCAGCGTCCGTCCGATCCTGCTGAATGTAGTACGCCGAATTTTCCAGACCTTTGAAGCAGAAAGTGGGGCCTATCTCATTACCTTCTGCTGTGTGGTTGTAGACGACGTCCAGAATCACCTCAATTCCTGCACGGTGCAACGTTTTGACCATGTCACGGAATTCGTCCAAAACGCCCAGTGGGTCAGTCGTTGATGCGTAAGCAGCATGCGGAGCAAACAAGGATACCGGGTTGTAGCCCCAGTAGTTGCTCAGGCCGGGAGGAGCTTCCTGTGGATCAAATTGAAAGACTGGCAGTAGTTCGACCGCTGTAATACCAAGGTTCTGCAGGTACGGAATTTTTTCAATCAAGCCTGAATAGGTACCGCGTTTTGTTGTGCTGACACCAGACGACGGGTGCTGGGTAAAACCGCGAACATGCATCTCGTAAATGATGGTCTTGTTGAACGGGTGGCATAGCTGCGTATCACCTTCCCAGTCGTATTGTGATACATCTGTCACAACACTCTTCATGGCGTACGGCGTGTTATCACCGGGTTTGGCACCTGCTTCGCGGTCAAATTGTTCTGGGATGGCGATCGCCCGGCCGTATGGATCCAGCAGCATCTTTTCCCCATCAAAACGCATCCCATGCTCGGGCAGAAAAGGACCTTGAGCGCGATAGGCGTAAATCTGACCTGGCTTCAGACCTTCGACATGGACGTGCCAGTAGTGAAATGTCTGGTGCGTTCTCGCATCAAGTTTGATTGTCGTCGCCGGAGCTGCGTCATTTGCATCATCAAATAGCAGCAATTCCATCCCGTTGCAGTTCTTTGAGTGAATGCTGAAATTCACACCGGTGGGTGTGATGCTGGCACCAAGGGGATAAGTTGTGCCGGTTCCAATTGCGGACATGGGGTTCGCTGATGGGCTGTTAGATGGAGGAGGCGTTGCTGTGTGTTGGGCGCCGTGCCCCTGTGTCAGCAATGCTATGAATGGTTTGGAAAAAAGAGCATCGCAGTCCGGTCCTGATTTACCGAGTCTGGTTGTCCCAAGTGGATCAAGCGCAGTATCCTGCTATCGCTGTTCACGCGTGATTGTCGGCTTTGCTGCCGACCGTTTGAATCGACATTCCACAGTTGGTACACCGGTATGCTGTTGATCGCCACTGATGAAGCAGGTTACGGCCCCAAGTTGGGTCCGCTTATCATCACGGGTACAGCATGGGAAGTGCAAGGTCACCCTGACCGAGAATCCCTCGACCGTCTTTTTCTGCCATTACGTGAACCTCACCTTTGTGGTGAAATTTCGGTCGTTGTCGACGATTCAAAAGCGGTTTTCAAACCATCAAGTGGGTTGGCTGGCTTACACGCAGTTGTCAGTGCTTGCATGCATTGGTGCAAAAGGCCTGAGAATTCTTTGCTGCCTGCCTTGCCATGGTTGGCTGCCAAGGATTTGGAGTCGATTCGCAGCACAGCTTGGCTGGAGATGCAGGACCTCGACGAACCGTGGGTAAACGCCAGTGAGACAAGGGAGTGCTTGGAAAGTTGGCAATCGACCGGACTTAGGCTGGTCGGGGTCAGCTCGCGAGTGATCACGGCCAAGGCGTTCAATGAGTTCTGTGCAGGCGGAACCAATAAGGCAGACCTGCTCTCTCAGACCACATTGAATCTTGTGAAAACCCTGGTGGCCGAGCATCAGGGCAGTGCTGAGTTTGTCGATGTCTACTGTGATCGCCATGGAGGACGTCGCTACTATGCCGGTGTGTTGCAACATGTCTTTTCTGAGCATCTTGCGCAGGTACATTCCGAAACTGCAAAAGAGAGTTCGTATCTGTTGTGTGGGGACGGTCCTGACGTGTCGGTACGATTCACTGTCAAAGGAGACCGGTTCTCACCTGTTGCTTTGGCATCAATGCATGCCAAGTATCTTCGCGAAAGGTGCATGCAGGCTTTCAATCAATACTTTGCTGATCGCCACACCGGTCCGCTGAAGCCAACCGCCGGATATCCTGCCGATGCCGATCGTTTTTTAGCAGACA
The DNA here is from genome assembly GCA_964012125.1 of uncultured Rhodopirellula sp. GTDB lineage: Bacteria > Planctomycetota > Planctomycetia > Pirellulales > Pirellulaceae > Rubripirellula. The sequence continues at coordinate 49 of CAXGRW010000280.1, read as the reverse complement.
TTGCCGAACTGGTTGATCACGAAAAGATTAAACACGAGCATCTGATTCG
>CAXGRW010000279.1:0-7019 GCA_964012125.1 uncultured Rhodopirellula sp. | reverse complement strand
TCGTGTGCCATTGTTCGTGTGCCATTGTTCGTGTGCCATTGTTCGTGTGCCATTGGTTGGGTGCCATTGGTTGGGTGCCATTGGTTGGGTGCGGCGAAAATAGAGTCCTGCTCATACCGGGCTACCATGAGAAGTGGCGTTAGGTTTATGTGAACAAGAATCTACGTGGGCAAGGGCTTTACGTAGACTCGGTTCACCACTTCAGCCAGTACTCCCGCTTGTCTGATCGCAGGAACCAGTGCGTCTCGATGAATTTGGGATGGAAGTTGCCCTTCAATGATGACGCACGAGTTCGCCAACTGAATGTCTAGTGAGTTCGCCCAAGGTCTGAGAAGATGATGGGTACCTGGAACGGTATCGATGCAATGGATCCGCAACAGATTTCTTTGAATCCGTTCGCGACTTGTCATCTGCTTGGGCCTCGGAATGAGTGAATATTGGTAGGTTTTGACTGTGCGTCACTCAGGTAAGCGTGAAATAGGCAAGATTTCATCGTGAAAAATCAGAGGGAGTTGCTGTTTTTGTTCGGTTTGCAAGTTCGGGTGAAATTCGATGCGATGGGCGTGGTGTTTGGTTCGTGGTAGAGACCTGTCGTTTTAGCCAGAATGGTGTGGGCTGAGCCGATTTCGATGCTTCGTGCATCGGCCTTGGGGCTGAACATTCGGCGTAAAGGAGTGTAATATCTGGCTGTATCTATTACTGCGTGTCTTGACTGTGGCTGATTGAGCGCAAGAATGGAGGCCGTTCTGAGCCTTGGTTTTTGTTGCCTGTCCCCCGCAGCACTGCGTCCCCCGCAGCACTGCGTCGCGGCACTGAAAAATTGGCGAGAGCCTCTTCAGGTGATGAGGTCTGATGTCGTCTGCGAGCAACAACTGCTCATCCGATTTGGCTTGCTGCGGAAGGCCGCAGGCGTTTTCCCCTTTGCAAAGTATTGAAGTTCACTGATGAATCGATTTGTACCGCGTGTTTATTCGTTCGCGTTTGCCCTAAGTCTCTGTTGGGTTTCTGTTGCTGTGTCAGCGCAGGAGGTTGCACTGAGCTCTTGGAATGATCGAGACGCCAAAGCTTCACTCGTGAAATTCGTTGACTCGGTGACCAACCCTGCCAGTGATCAGTTTGTCCCAGAAGCAGACCGGATCGCTGTCTTTGATAACGACGGAACATTGTGGCCTGAGAATCCGTTGCCTTTCCAGTTGTTCTTTGCGTTGGATGAATTGAAGCGACTTGCTCCACAGCATCCTGAGTGGAAAGACGACAAATATCTTGCTGCGGCTTTGAACGGTGACATGGATGTGATCAAAGCAGATGTGAAAGCTGGGCTGATTGCGATTCTGAACGCGACACACGCAGGGATGACGGCCACTGAATTCAAGGAACGTGTTGCGGATTGGATCAAACAGGCCAAGCATGCTCGATTCGAGAGGCGTTACGCTGACCTTGCGTATCAGCCCATGCTGGAAGTGCTGGATTATTTGCGTGCCAATGGCTTCAAGACCTATATCGTTTCTGGAGGTGGACTTGACTTCATGAGAGTGTGGGCTGAAGAAGTTTACGGGATTCCGCCAGAACAGATCATTGGTTCCCAGGGCGGAGTTACTTTTCAGATCAAAGACGGAGTTTCCGAAATTGTCAAAACGGGACAGCTTGATTTCGTTGACGACAAAGAGGGGAAGCCTGTCGGTATCTATCGGCAAATTGGAAGACGTCCCATTCTCGCCTTCGGGAATTCTGATGGTGACAAACAAATGTTGGAGTGGACCACGCTGGGGCATACACCAAGTTTGGGGCTGCTTGTGCACCACACAGATGGTGAACGTGAATATGCGTACGACCGGCATCCAAAGAGCAGTGGAAAACTGGATGTTGCATTGGATCAAGCCGCCGGAAAAAACTGGGTGCTTGTCGATATGGCAAAGGACTGGAAGGCTGTTTTCTCGAATTCAAAGGAGAAGAATGCAGTGACTATTGATGCTATCGTTGGACCAACGTGGACGCTTATGTCAATCAATGGGGAGAACGTAGTGGATCAATCCAACGCTAGTATGATTATTGGAGCTGGCGGTAAGGTTGCAGGCAACGCGGGAGTCAATCGCTTCAGTGGAACGGCTGAAATCGGAGGGAATAAAATCTCATTTGGTCCTTTGTTAACGACGCGTCGAGCTGGACCTCCGGCATTGATGGCCCAAGAGTCCATGTTTCTGAAGGCGATGTCGGACGTGGTTGCCATGAAAATGGCGGTCGATGGGACACTGAATCTGGTTGATGCAAACGAGGTGGCAGTTCTCGCATTTGCCGCAAATCGAGGCGAATCCAAAAACTAGATCGCGACTGCTCATGGATTTTTCCTGCGTTTACAAGACATTGCGTTTGCAGTGGCTTGTTCTCGCTTTCGAAGAAGATCTGCAGGGAAGATTGAGAACAAGAAAAGAAGCAGGATGGTGGCAGCTACTTGGTAGTGGCTGCCTTTGAGCGAAGCTAATGATTTGTAAATTGAAAGGGAAAAGATATGCGAACGCGGTGGAGTGCCAAACTTAGTTGGACATGCTTGGCTGTCGGTTGCGCGGTGGCCTTGTTGCCGATGATTTCGGCCCAAGCCGAGCGTCCAAACATTGTGATCATTTGGGGAGATGATGTTGGGCAGTCCAATATCAGCGCTTACACGCGAGGTTTGATGGGTTACCAAACCCCCAATATCGATCGTGTCGCCCGCGAAGGCATGATGTTTACCGATTACTATGCCGAGCAGAGTTGCACAGCCGGACGCGCGTCATTCATCACTGGACAGCACGGAATGCGTACCGGTTTGACAAAGGTTGGCTTGCCAGGTGCAGAGGTGGGGATGCAGGTAGAGGATCCAACGATTGCAGGGCTATTGAAGCCGCTTGGTTATGCCACCGGTCAGTTCGGAAAAAATCACCTAGGCGATCGCGATGAGATGCTGCCAACAAATCATGGGTTTGATGAGTTTTATGGCAATCTTTACCACCTCAATGCAGAAGAAGAACCCGAGCACCGCGACTATCCCAAGGATCCAGAGTTTCGCAAAAGGTTCGGTCCTCGCGGCGTGCTGCACTCATTCCCGAATGGCGAAATCGAGGATACCGGACCACTCACGCGGAAGCGGATGGAAACGATTGACGATGATGTTGCATCAAGGGCGGCAAAATTCATGGAGCAACAGGTTGAAGCAGAAAAGCCGTTTTTTGTTTGGGTGAATTTTACGCACATGCATTTCCGCACTCATGTCAAACCAGAAAGCCGTGAGCAGTCGGGGCGATGGATGAGTGAGTATGCCGATGCGATGATCGACCACGATAAAAACGTGGGAACGGTGCTCGATAAAATCGATGACCTGGGAATCGGCGACAACACCTTTGTGATGTACAGCACCGACAACGGTCCGCACATGAACAGCTGGCCTGATGCTGCCACGACTCCCTTTCGAAATGAGAAAAATTCCAACTGGGAGGGAGCCTACCGTGTTCCCGCGATGATCCGTTGGCCCGGGAAAATCAAACCAGGCACAGTGTCCAACGAAATCGTTTCTCACCTCGACTGGTTGCCCTCTTTTCTTGCAATGGCAGGAGATACTGAGATCAAATCAAAGTTGATGAAAGGTTGCCAAGCCAATGGCCGAGATTACAAAGTCCATTTGGATGGATTTAACCTAGTTCCTTATCTAACGGGACAGAAAGAAAAGGGGCCACGCGAATCGTTCCTGTACTGCAATGATGATCAGCAGATCACAGGCCTGCGTTTCGATAACTGGAAGGTCGTGTTTCTTGAACAACGTGTTCAGGGCACGCTTCAGATTTGGGCGGAGCCATTTGTAAATCTCCGGGTACCAAAGATTTTCAATCTAAGACTTGATCCTTATGAGCGTGCGGATGTCACTTCGAATACTTATTACGACTGGTTGATTGATCGGGTGTTCCTGCTCTCGCCAGCGCAGGAGTATGTAGGAAAGTTCTTGAAGACTTTTAAAGAATTTCCACCTCGACAAGAGGCTGCAAGTTTCAACCTTGATTCAGTCATGCGTAAGTTAAAAGAGGGGGCGGGGTCAAAGTAATGCAGCATTAGTTTGCATCTCGTTTCCCCGTTTCGTGCACGGTGCATGGGCAGCAATCGGCAATGCCGATTGCTGCCCTTTTTTGTGGGGACAGCGATCGCATTCTCGGTTCACCCCACTGGGGGCATTTCCACCATGAACTCGAGATCAGGTTGTGGTGTGTAGTTTTTTTTGCGACTGGCGGTCAGCATGGTGTTGATGGTTGGTGCCGGCAAAATGGGGTTGTGATCGAGGTCTATGATTATTCGATTGGCAGGGGATGCGAAGATTGAGCGTTGGTAAGGGGAGATGAGCAAGGCTGTGGTTGTAAAGGCTGTGGTTGTAAAGGCTGTGGTTGTAAAGGCTGTGGGGGCGGTGACTCTGTCAGCCGGGTCTTGCCCATCGTCGACGCCCCGTTCTGCTGTTTCAGAATGCATCAGGCGGTTGAGATCCGTACCGGAAATTGCGTCATTTGGACGTGGAGGTTTGTTTTTAGCCATGGTTGTCTGGGTTTTGGGGCCCGAGCTTGGGCCCTGTTTGGGGGCTGCGTGGCACGAATCAAGCTTCGGTGCGGCATTCAGCGGTGATAGCGATCAGGTAACTTTGTGCAGCTGATTTTCGGTAAACGATGGCAAAATGCATGAAAGAGTCTGATACATACCACCCATCTTGTGACTATAATCTTGTACCCGCCGGAAGTGCCGGTCCGGGTTCATCTAACTCGCTGTTGCTCTGGTTGTCTCAGGCTTTTTGCTTGGTGTCTGACTAAAGCGAGGGCGAAATCAACCTTACAAGTGATCCACATCGACACAATGAAAAGCGCCGTTTGCCTTCCCCTGTTGTTGACGTTTTTGCTCTTGCCCACACTCGCTACCGCGCAGTTCGCCGGGATGAGAGCTCGGGTTCCTGCTGACGCTAACACGCTTGTTTTAATCAATGCCAAAAAGATGTTTGGGTCTCGCATCGCTGACCGTAAGGGCTGGCAAGCCAGACGGCAGGCCGCTTTCGATTCCGGTATTTCTGCCCTGCCCCCTGGCGCGACCGATGTATTGATCGCAGGCCGACATGATCTCCACTTTGGGCATGAAGCTTTGTGGGAACTCGGCATGATGAAGTTCGCTGAAGATAAAGCGGTGAGGGATGTTGCAACGCATTACGGTGGCACGATGGATGAAATCGGCGGCCACACAGCCGTGCGACTTCCCGACGACCACTTTGTGCTTCAGATGGGGCCAGCTTTCATAGCCTCGTACACCCCGGCCAATCGTCAGGATGTTTCTCGCTGGTTGCGACAGACAAACGTGTCGACACCCGGTGGTCATCTGGCACCTTATCTTCAACAGGCGTTCAATTACGCCACTAAAGTTGGGACGCCGATCATCATGGCGATGGACCTCGGTGGACTTGTCTCGATCGCTGAAATTGAGCAACGAATTTCGAAGCTCGATGCTCTGAAAAACGCAGACATTCCCGCCAAAGAACTGGTAAGCCTTTTGCAAGGGATCCAAGGAATAACTTTAGGCATCTCGATTGATGATTCCGAGCTGGGTGCGCTTCGAGTGGACTTTGCCGATTCTGCTGAATGCCTCGCGAAGGTTGGTAAACCGCTGTTGCTCGAGATACTGAAGAATCAAGGTGCAATGATTGACGACTTTGAAGAGTGGGAACCGTCGGTCAGTGGAAACACCTTCATGTTGCGGGGAAATCTCGGCGATGAAGGCACTCGTAAGCTAATGAGCGTGATGGAATTGCCAGCCTCGATGACTCACGCCGTTCAGGATGCTAAGTCAGAAGGTGCAAACGACCCCCAAAAGAAGACTCTGCTTGCAACACAGCAATATTGGAATTCGCTGAACGCATTGATGGATGACTTGCACGACGATCATCATTTTCAATCGTTTGGGCAAGGTGCGATCTGGTATGACAAGTACTCACGAAAAATTGATCGCTTACCGATTTTGGATGTCGATCCAGACCTCGTGAATTTTGGAGCAACGATCGCTGCAACTTTCAGAAATTGCGAGTCCATCATGAAGGGTGTGGGTAGGTCCAGTGCTTTGAGAGTGTCGCAGACTGGTGGTGCTGGGACTTCGGGCTACTCGAACAGTTCCTACGGCGGCTATCGGGCCAGCATGGGGTACGGTTCGACTCCGTATGGTCCTCAAGGAATGAGCTCAGGGGTAAGTGCCATGAATGCTTCTCGGCAGCAGCAGGGGAGTGAGATTGCTCAGATTCATATGCAGGAACGCTCGCAGGGGGCAAAGAGCTTGGGGGATATTTGGAGTCAAATCGCCGGGGAAACCGCCGCGATGCGTAGGCAGCTGGTGAACAAGTACAGCGCTGACTTCAAGTAGTTCGCATGGTTACCCTCTGACAAGGCGAGTGCATCACAAACGCCAGTCACGCAATCGCGTGGCTGGCGTTTCTTTTGTTACGGGTTTGCCATGCGGTTGGCTAGGTAGTGACTCTGAACGGGTATTTTAGGTCCTTGAATAGATTTTTTGGTTGAGGCCAAAGGCAGGAGGGGGGAGGAGCTTGCTCATATGGGCGGGGTGTTCTCTCTGGGGTTACGGGCAAGATGTGCTCGAAAATCCAGTCAGGCGTTGTAACATTTGTAGCTTCGTTGAGCGGAGTGCTGAATGCTTTTGGGTGTGCCACTTGTGAAAGTGTGTGAATGGCCCTAAGTTTTCCGACGCCTGCGGATGACGCATGTGTTTTTGGTATTTGCCGGGCAGGCCGGCTATGTCGACTACCGTTTTTTATTGAAAACTGAGGTGAGAAGAGATGAAATCGTTGTTGCAGATTGTGGAGATAGCGCTGAAACGCGGCAGGCTAGGTACGTTGATCTTTCTGGTGTTTTTTGGTTGTGGGTTTTGTTCGGGGCAGGCTGCAGATAGTGTGGCTCAGGGAAAAGATGAGCAGTCCATTCGCAAGTCAGTTGCGTCCTACGTCGCAGCGTTCAACCGTCAGG
>CAXGRW010000278.1:0-7040 GCA_964012125.1 uncultured Rhodopirellula sp. | reverse complement strand
TGAATCGAGGGGCATCGTGAAAGATCATGCAGCTGATCAGAGAAATTTGAATTCAGAGTCGCCTGCGACACCAGAGCAAGTTGTATTAAGTATGACGCTGGGTGAGGTCCAGGAATTACTGGCTGAGGTCAGCATGAGTTCGGATGTCATCACTGCTCAAAGACTAAAACGGTTGGTCCGTGAACTCGGCCAGTTCGAGCTGGCCATTGAAGCCATCGGTGGCCCGGTCTGTCTTGGTGACCAGCCAACGCAGCCTCGGTCGTGCGACATGCGACGAGCTGCCTGAGAGTGTGGCTCGCTTTTCTGTGCCAAGTGGTTTTCTGTGCCAAGTGGTTTTCTGTGCCAAGTTCAGAGTACGGCGCGGCTTTTCACTGTGGGCTCACGAACAGCCACAAAAAAAGCTCGGCACTGCAGAGCAGCACCAAGCTTTTGAGTCGTTGTGAGGTTGGTGGCTTGCACCACCGCTCAAAACTAGTTGAGAATCTGCTTCAACTGTCCCATGACCTTCTTAACGTTCAAGTCTTTGACGTCCGTTACAGCGTAGCTTGCTTTGACACCTGCATCGCTGGCGAGGGTGATGGTAACGGCAGCCTTGGCATTGATGCCGTAGTTGTCGGGACCGTTCTCAAACTCGTTTGGTACGACGAACGGGACGTTCTTGGCTTTGCTGCTCGCAGCAAACTTCTTCGCTTCGTCAGTCAAGTCTTCCTTGTCTTCGCCAAGCAGGTTGACGAATACACGCAGTTTAGATGACTCGTTCTTGGCGATTGCTTTGTCGAGCTTGCCTACAAGATCGGCAACCTTGGGATCTGTAGACCGTGTGAAAACGATCACTTGAGGGCGTGAACCATTTTTGCAGCGGTAGCAAAGGTTCTGGCCTGTGCTGACTCCATCGCTTTCGGCACCAGCAACTTTGGTTACGTAGAAAGCTCCAAGACGGTCCCCTTGCTGGGGACCACTCTTTACTGCGTTCTCCGCCAGGGCGTTTCCGCTGGCGACCAACGCGACGCATAAACCTAGGCCGAGTACAAAGAGATTCTTCACGATATGTCCTTATGGAAGGTGGGAGGGTCAATCGCCAACGTTCGCGATTGGTCCAGAGATTGTAAGCCAACGGCTACCGCTGTGTGCGATCTATTGCCACAGGTCTTACAAAGGTATGCTACGAAGTACTCACCTCTTCGAACATAGGGCGGGCCAGCGATGGCCTCGCACATTCCGAAAAATAGTTGCCCGAATGACGCTATTGAGTAACCGATTATGAGTCGACACCCTGTCAAAACTGCATTTGCCGCCGCAATGCTTGCATTTACGGCCCTCGCTGGAGGCACTCTGTGGAGGGGAGGAAATGGCGACATCCGTTCACTAAACGCTGGCGAAACACGGGATCAGGGGCATCTGAATGGTGTGCCCGATCAGCAGCGGACGCGTGATGCGAAATCAGGAACAGTCTCGGAAAGAGCGCTGCTTACGGAAAATGTTGAGCGCGGGGCAGACCAACCTCCAGAGGACAACAAACACCAATCAGTGGAGGCTCCAAGCAGTCATGCACCCCAAAACGACTCAAAGCTTCTCTATATCTCGAGCAAGGCAGGCGACGGGGAGCGAGACCGCTCACCGGTTGATCTCGCGCTGTCGCCGGACGGACGCTGGTTGGTGACGGCAAACCAAATCGCAAATACCGTGTCTTTGATCGACACCAATTCCGGTGAACTCGTGGGCGAAGTGCCCTGTGGCGAGTACCCGGTAGACATAGCTTTCACACCAGACGGAAGCCAAATTCTGTTGACAGCTCAATGGCAGGGGGCGCTGCAGTCATTTGAAATTGCAGATGGGAAGTTGGTTCACAGTGGTGATCTGGATCTTGGGTTCGATCCTGCCGGTATCGCGATCACAGCAGACGGCAAGCGAGCTTATGTGGGGCAAGTTGCAGATGCGAAAGTTGCGGTGGTTGATTTGCAGGAATTCTCGGTGGTTCGCCGAATTGAATCGGGGCAGTGGCCTCGGTATCTGACCCTGTCGCCGGACGGGCAACGACTCGCAGTGGGTAACGGCGGTGACTCGGATGTTTCCGTAATCGACACCGCATCGGGGGAAACTCTTTATGAGGAACCGCTCGCCAATGGCACAAACCTTGGCCAAATGAGGACCTCGGCCGATGGGAAGTATGCTTATTTTACTTGGATGGTGTATCGAACCAATCCGATTACGACTGGCAACATTCGTCGGGGTTGGGTGCTGGGAAGCCGAATCGGCCGCGTCAGGCTGGATGGTGCATCTTATCGCGAGGCGATCACCTTGGATGTTCCCGGGCGGGCGGTGGCGGACCCGCATGACTTGGTCATCAGTGATGATCAGGAATGGTTGGTGGCATCCGCGTCGGGTACGCATGAACTGTTGATTTACAAGCTTTCAGAAATGCCGTTCATCGCCCAAGGTGGTCCCGGAGATTTGATTGATCGAAAACTTCAATACAATCGTGACTTGTTCGATCGGATGAGCTTAGGTGGTCGTCCCATGGGACTGCGGATGGCGAACGACAACCGTACGCTGTATGTCGCTAATTATCTTCTCAACGCAGTCCAAGTGGTTGATCTGCAAACCCGGACCATCACGTCCGAAATTGCGTTGGGGGGACCAAAGGAAAAGACGCTAGCCCGCAAAGGGATGGAGATCTTTTATGACGGGCAACGAAGTCTGGACCAGTGGTACAGTTGCCATTCCTGTCATCAGGAGGGTGGGACCAATGCACGTCCGATGGACACTTGGAATGACGGCACGGAAATGAGCCTGAAAACAGTGTTGCCATTGCACGATGTCGTGCACACATTCCCTTGGACTTGGCATGGTTGGCAACGAAATATGACTGAGGCGATGGAAAAATCAATCACTTCCACGATGCAGGGAGAGGCGCCCACAACGGAGGACAAGCAGGCGTTGATTGCTTATTTGAGCACGCTGAAATCACCGCCGAATCCGTTTCGTCAGGCTGACGGATCGTTGACCGCCGCAGCAAAACGTGGCAAGAAGGTATTCTTTAGCGCGAAAGCAGGCTGTGCCGACTGCCACAACGGGCCGAGGTTCACTGACGGGCAAATTCACGATGTTGGATTGGGGTCCGAGAAAGATGTCTACAAGGGCTACAACACACCGTCCTTAGTCGGGGTGTATCGCAAGGTGAGGTTATTGCACAGCGGACGGGCACGAGACTTGGAAAGGGTGGTCAGCGACCTGCATAGTCCCGGACGCGTCAACGGAGAAGGCGAGCTTTCAGAGGAAGAAACCGCTGATCTCATTGAATACCTGAAGTCGTTGTAAGCCAAGAGAAACGTCAGGCTTCGATCACCCCGACGGCAACCTGTTTGCGTGGCTTTGGGTTCTGTGCTGGGTGTGAGGTTGGGCTGGCAACCGCAATTACTCTCACCAAGCACGCAATCTATCGCTGATCTGCCAACCGATCGATGTTTCCGAAGTCCACCAGCACTCTTCATTGGGCACCTCTGAGACGTCGTTTTCGAGCACGTGGAGGGCCTGCTTTCAGAGCTTGATGACTATTTCCTGATTCTCGGGTAGTCTTGTGGTCCCTTGCAACGGAACGATGACGCGAAGTGGAAGCCTCGTGGACCGTGAATGCTCTGGGATTGCAACCTCGATGTGCGTTTTGATCGATTTGGGGCATGATCGATTTGTGGCGTGTTGGTTCCCTCGTTTGACTCACTAGCCAGTCGGTTCGGCGACCCTGCTCACAACCGATAACTTATTTTAATCCTGTTCCATTTGATGAGTAGCGACATGGCATCTTGGTACGACCACCCGCAATACTTTGACATGGTATTCCGCGATGAGACGGCCGCGGAAGTTCGTTTCTTTGAACAGGCATTTTCGCGTTTTGGTAAGCGAAAGATTTGTCGCCTCTTAGAGCCGGGGTGTGGAAGTGGGCGTTTGGTTGCTGAGATGGCTGCAAAGGGTTACGAACTGACAGGGGTCGATTTGAGTCAGCCCATGCTCGATTATCTTGATCGCAGGCTGCGACGTCGCGGCCTTAGTGCGGAATTGCGTTGCGAAGATATGACCACGATGCAGTTCGACGAAGCCTTTGATGCTGCTTTTTGCACCTTCAATACTTTTAGACATTTGACGGATGAACAGTCAGCGTTGAGGCATTTGCGGAATGTTGCATCGCTGCTACGCCCAGGGGGACTCTACATTCTGGGCCTCCACCTGATTCCGTTGGATGCCGATCCGGAATGCACAGAAAGGTGGAAGGCAAAGCATGGTGGGACGACGGTTCATGTGACTTTGAAGGTGATTGACTTTGATCGCAAAAAACGTCGAGAGATGCTTCGGGTATCCGTCAAGGCAGAGAAAAAGTCTGGCAGTGTTGAACGCATACGGAGTGAATTCCCGTTGCGTATTTACACGCCCGCGCAAGCCAAGAAGCTGCTGGCAAAGGTGAGCGACGTCTTTGAGATCGCAGGAATCTATGACTTCGATTATGATATCGAGGAAGAGCGTGAGTTCGACAATGATTTGACGGACGCTTTGTTCGTGCTGAAACGCCGGTAGAAATGTAAGTTGAGCCTGGCACGCGACTAAGTCGGGTGATCAATGGGTGTTTAGGGCACGGGTCGGTGAATCAGTTCGCAGTTCGTCAGTTTCTGTTCGTCAGGTCCTTCCCCATCACTCTTAACGCGATTCGTACCCCGGCATGTGGTTTCATGCACCTGCAAGCGTTGCCGGTCGTTCAATGTAAACCAGTGAGAACACCATCAGGAGTTGGTTTTGAGAAACGTGAATCTGTGGTTCGCCAATGTCATGAATGTATTCTGTGCTTCGATTTTGGTGTCGGGTGCTTTCCTTGCATTTCCTGACAGGGCGGTCAATGCGGCGGAAAAGCCAAACATCATTGTGGTTTTGGTTGACGATATGGGGTTTTCGGATATTGGCTGTTATGGCAGTGAAATTGAAACACCCCATTTAGATCAGCTCGCGTCCGATGGTTTACGTTTCACGCAGTTTTATAACTCTGGCAGATGCTGCCCTACTCGGGCCAGTCTGATGACGGGGTTGCAGCCCCATCAGGTCGGGATTGGCCACATGACAGAGCCACCCGAACAGTCTTTGGGTTTCGAGGGGCCCTACCAGGGGTATCTGAATGATCGCTGCACCACACTGGCTGAGGTGCTTCGCTCAGGCGGTTATCACACGATGATGACGGGCAAGTGGCACTTGGGCCTACAACGACGCGAGTGTTGGCCTATGCAACGTGGCTTCGATCGGTTCTACGGCGGACTCTCTGGGGCATTCAACTATTTCAAACCGGGTGGCGGTCGCGGTATGTCGCTTGGGAACGATCCGGTGGATACGGACGATGATTTCTATGCGACCGACAAATTTACCGACGTGGCCTGCGATTTTATCAGCGACGCTTGTGATACGGATGATCGTCCGTTCTTTCTTTACCTTGCCTACAACGCGCCACACTGGCCGCTGAACGCGAAAGTGAAAGACTTTGAGAAATACAAAGGGAAATACACCGCAGGCTGGGATGCCCTGATGAAGAATCGACTTGCCAAACAAGTTGAGATTGGCTTGTTTCCGGCTGACACTGCTGCGGCCCCGCACCAAGGGCCTGTCTGGAATGGATTGAAGGAGAAAAAACGAGAAGAGCTTGATGCGATCATGGCCGCCTACGCTGGATGTATCGACTCCATTGATCAGAACATCGGAAAACTGTGTGACCATTTGAAGTCGATCAATCAATTCGATAACACACTTATCCTGTTCCTGTCGGATAACGGTGCCTGCCAGGAAGGTGGAATTCTAGGTCAGGGATCGGAGCAGATGGTCAAAAATCCTCCCCTGGAAACTGTTGGTGGCGTACGGCTCGGGCAGGCATGGGCTAATGCCTGTAACACGCCGTTTCGGCTTTACAAACATTTCGTTCACGAGGGTGGCGCTTGCACACCCATGATTGCGTCATGGCCGGACGGGATGAAGCAGATCGAACGCGGTGGTTTTGTACGACAGCCTGCGTATCTGCCCGATGTGATGGCAACGTGTCTCGAACTCTCAGGTGCCAAGTACCCCAGTGATCTGCCACCGTGTGTGGGTGAGTCGATGGTCGGGGCACTCACCGGCGGTAGCGACGCAATCCACCTTGATCCGATTTATTGGGAGCATGAGGGGAATGCTGCGATGCGCTGGCAAAACTGGAAGCTGGTTCGTGAGTATAAGAAGCCGTGGGAACTTTATGACATTGCCACCGATAGAACCGAATTGAGAGATCTCAGCAGCGTTAATCAAGCTAAACGGAATGAGATGGTGAAGATGTGGGAAACGTGGGCCACTGAAAATCAGGTAGCGTTCCCAGAACGATTCAACATGTACGAATTTCTTCGTAAGAAGCGTAACGCAGAGCAGCAAAAAAAGAAGCAACCTAAACAGAAGAAGAAGTAGAAGTAGCGCGGCCCGTCTGCACCACGAAACGCGGTGCGAGCTGAGATGGCCCGGTACTAGCAGTTCCTTCGCAGTTCGGCAGTTCTTTGCGGCCTACTCGTCCGTGTCGCAGTAGTCGCTCATGGGCGGGCAACTGCAGATCAGGTTACGGTCACCGTAGGTGTTGTCAATTCGTCCGACGGCGGGCCAGAACTTTGAGTTTCTCAACCAAGCCGCGGGCCATGCGGCCTGTGCCCTTGTGTAAGGGTGCGTCCAGTCATCGCTACCAATTTCCTGCATCGTGTGTGGCGCGTTGCTCAGCGGGTTGTCCTCGCGATCCAACTCGCCGTTCTCGATCCCCCGGATTTCTTTTCGGATAGAGAGCATGGCATCGCAGAAACGGTCAAGCTCGGCCTTGGATTCACTTTCGGTCGGTTCGATCATCAAGGTGCCGGGTACGGGCCACGACATCGTGGGACCGTGGAAACCGTAGTCAATCAAACGTTTGGCGACATCATCGATGGTCACTCCCGCAGATTTTTCAAAGCCACGGCAGTCAACGATGAATTCATGAGCCACATATCCTTGGCTATCGGTGTACA
>CAXGRW010000277.1:0-7088 GCA_964012125.1 uncultured Rhodopirellula sp. | reverse complement strand
AACACCATTTTACGGCGCAAACCCAAGTCAAGGAACGCGATCCGAGTGATCGGTTTGACACGTTTTCGCTCAACCAAATCAAAAAGACGCAGCTCGTCGTCCTCGCATTTATCGGCCGGCAACGACACCAACATGGTACGTTTGCTGGTTTGGATCAAATAGACACCATCACCGACAACATCAAGTTCATTTTCGACAGGCCGAAAACCAAACTGCACCCCGATAAGATCAAGTTTTGCATCGCCACTACCGGCAGCAAATTCCTTCAGTAACTGCGAAGCAAAATCTGCGGCATACGCAGGTCTTTGCGGACCGTTCGAACCTGCGGAATAGACCTCGTTGGTTGCCTTGGGAAGTGGTCCTTCACCGATCGAGTCAAAATCTGAATATGAATCAAATCCCGCATCATCGCGATCAGACATTGCATCCTTGACCGCCTTGGTAGCACTTTGTGTTTGAGTAGGTTGGTCGGTGACTGCCTCCGCCTGCCCTGCGGCACCTTCTGCTACCTGCCCCGCGGCATCTTCTGCAACACCCCCTCGCGCTCGTCGACCGATCTCACGTTGCGCCATCTTGGTTAGCGCGGGCATCAGTTCATCAAAGGCATCCAGAGTTTCCTGTGCTTTCTCTTGCTTGCGTCTTGCTTTTTTTACCTGCCGATCACGATCTTTGGCTTTGGCATCGATCGTCTTCTCGGGGTCTTGCCTCAGCACACGATGCCTACTCTCTGCAAAACTGGCTCGCGCCTCGTTCATTTTGAGAAGTGAACGCTCCATCTTGCGTTCCACAAAAAGCGTCCGAGCATCCAAAACGGCAGTTGCGCATCGACTACCTCGGAGCAACTTATAAAGATCCTGAAAATCATCTGCATCCATTTGATTTCACTCGTCTGATTTCACTCGTCTGATTTGTAAAAATACTGAGCAAGACACCTGTGAGTCCAACCATTCGTTGGCTGGGCTGGATGCTGTGACCGGCAATGTTCGATTGCTTTGATCTCACAGCATGCTGATCCCCACGTACTGGCTTGCCGATTGCAAGACAACTCAGGCTTATGAATAGAGGCACATCTGCACGTACCAGGCCGAGTTGCCGCGTTCGGCACGCCGACATATTAGCCCATCCCAGAACCCCATGCGTTGCCCCCCGATTGGAAGCCGAAGTTCGAGACACAGCCTCTAAGCACTGCGAAAACCATGCAGTCGACTCACTTGTTGCCTTGAGTCGCATTTCCGAGTGAAAGAACCAGCACGCTTTTTTGGCTGCGAAGTTGGAACGGACAACGCGATGCAGGTGCTTTGGCACGACGCGGCTGCTTTCCTCGCGTCCCCACTTCCTGCACGAAGACAAACCGTTTCAACCGTGAATCACCAGACACCTGCATCCTTGAACTGCTTCGTCGCCGTCCCAGCCCAATCACGATTTGCCGCTGGGGATGCAGGACTAGGATGAAGAATCCTAGCCAACTGAGCTTCGTAACCCGTTTTCTCCATTGTGCGTTCGAGGCACTTCTCTGCATAAGCCCCCACACCCACAACAATCTCTGGCCGCAGCACTTGAAAGACTCTTGCGAGATGTCTTTGGCAAGCAGCATCGAGCAATTCCCGTTCAGCGGCGGGCAACTTATCTGGCGTTCGGTTTCTCGCGCTCTCTTCCATGAAAACCAGTGGACAATAATTTGCGATAAAGTTCTCAGCAAAAAACTCATCCGGATCCGCGTAACGTTCCTGAAACAACCCCCAAAGCCTTCGTCCGCTGACTTCACTTCTTTTGGATTCAAATCCGAGCACAGGACGTTTGGGGTGCATGTTTGCGGGAGTCTTCACCGGCACATCAATCCCAATCCAATCTCGCACAGCACTCACTTCTCCAAAGGGTACACCCGTCTGCGCCATCCCCCACGGGCCGGGATTCATCCCCAACAGCAGCACTCGAACGCCCTCATCATTGATCCGAGAAAGATACAACTCGTGTGCCTTCCATGCATACTTCAACGGGTTGTAGACATGTGTGACCGGCTCGGCAAAAGAGATTGCATCAACATCTCGACGCAGACGCTTTGCAGCCGCAATCAATTTCTTCCTCGCACCGGACACACTAGGCTTCATCAAACATCACCTTTTTGAACAAACGTCGCACGATCACCAATGTACTTGATACGAGAACCAGCGAACGATGCACCCAGGTAACGATTCCCCCAAGTCTTGACGTGTGGCAACTCGCTTACCGGCAACTGATGATTCAAAAATCGACCTACATTGCTCGCGAGACCGTTTTGTGGCTAGACACCGAGATACTCTTCTACCGCATCACGAATCACCGTGGGATCGACCTGTTTGGCAGACCACTTTTCGACGGCCCGTTTCAGAACACCTACAAACAAGTCTGACTCGGTTAAAAGCTGATACCCCAATTTGCTGATGGAGTCCTGCAGTGGATGGCACGTCGATATATCGATCACAACCGTCGAACCATCATTTCCGGGCCACTCATCCAGTTCCAGCTCAGGTGGGCCGCTTAAATCGTCTACCACCAGAATCGCTTGAGCTGCCTCAATCGTTTCAGGCTTGACGTTACCTGAAACCTTTTCGACACCGAGCAAGTCAACATCCCACGGAGAGTTTGCCCCGCAATGGCCAAAGCAGAGCCTGTCTCCTTGGGTCTTTGACGCGAGTTGCTCTTTCACCCACAGATGGCGTTCGTCGCAGCCGATAAACTGCCCATTCTCGCCGCGAACGAGACAATCAATCGCTGCCTCCTCTGATCCGATTCGCTCGGCATACCACTGCGATGCCGCTTCCTTAACGCTGGGATCGATCAGTACACCGCAAATCCCGGTCACTGCAAAGCCATCCAGAGCAGCAGCGATATCACCGGGCGGCACGTCAAAGGAGAGCACGCGCCAATCCAGTTCAAGCGAGGCGATTGCCCGCTCTAAAGCAAATTGCGACGGATTTCCTGCAATCGGATTTCCAATCACTGCTAATAAAGGTTCTGTTGTACCGTCCATGTTCGAAGCGACAGGAGTTGGATACCGTGTTAACGTGGTTAATACGGCAGGGAGGTGGGGAAGACCGTGGGTGTCGGACAATTTTTCACTAGAGTAGTCAACTGAATCTCATGTCAACATACCGTAGTCCAAGCATCAATGGCACGACGCTTATGATCGTGACCGGCTGGCTTGTGATCAATCTGCTGCTAGTTCTCGCTACTTCTTCACTGGGCGATCATTCCAAAACACAGATTGCAACCGATGCAAACTTGGCATCGCCCCGACTGCTCACCACACAGGGTCAGAGCTGGATGGCAGGCACTGTTTTAGGTCTGATAACTATTGTTTCGTGGCTCGCTACCAGCATCAGCAGCTCATTTCCGCGTTTTTTGACTCGTATCATGGCCGCCGCTGGCTGTGTCATGCTGCTTACGATCTGCTGTACGCCTGACATGCTCCGCCACGCCATCAGCGTCAGCGGCATTCTCCTCGTACAGCCTATCATTTTTGTGCTATTGGCCATTCCCTGTTGGACCACCTCGCTCGGTGATATTGCGCTGACGTCCAGGCTGAACAAGATAACAGAGGCAAGCCAACAGCCAAAGCTTCCGCAGTTTCATGTTGGCGAGCTCATCACTCTGACAACTCTGGTCGCCTTGCTGCTTGCAACAAGCAGGCAATACACGCCACCGGTCGCCAGCCTCGTCTACTGGCCTGTCTTGATCTGCAGCTGGTTTTTCCTGCAAGCAATTGCTGCTCTCACGATTCGGGTGGTGATGTTTCGTCAACTTCGGCTTCTCGCAATCCTGTTGCCTGTAATTTTTCTAACGACGTGGGGTTTGGCAAAGGCCGAGGGACAGGTATCCGATGGTTCCTGGCAGGCAGACGCAGACCTCCGACTTTACAGCATTCTGATCTCTGGCTTTACCCTCAGTATTACAGTTCTGTGTTCATCTGATGGCCGGGAAACTTCGCAAAAGTCAAATGACGTCAAAAAAAGCAAACAGAATCAAAATCCCTCGTAAAACAGCAACTGGCCGCGGCAATCGTCTCCCTGCCTGAAACAGAAGTGCAATGTTTTCCCGACCTGCAGAATCGGTAATCTAGTCAACAGCGTCACGCTACAGGTGTTTCACTGACGACACAATTGATGAAGGAATGCGACATCTGTTGCAGTTTCACAATCCGGCTGTTTCACGGCATCTCCTAGCTTCCCCGGTTTTTGTCATGCGTTGGTTCACCGTTGCCGCTTTGATTGCGTGTCTTTCCTCAACGCTGTTTGCGCACCACCCGGACAAAGAACATTACCCTGTGCGTCCGCGAATCGACTTGATCGGGCCCTTGGGTAACCTTCTGCCCCCTTCCTACCGACGTCGCTACAACCGCCCCAGCAATACCGCTGGCAAGATTTCCTATTACATCGCCCCCAGCAGTCTCGAGGCAATGTCTTGGCATGCCTCAAAGCACCGCAACGCGTACAAGGACCACAAACCTCGTACGGTAATGCATTATTTCTATCCGAAACCGTGGGAAGCAATCAAAATCGGCCCGCGCGTCGAGACGGTGAACGTGAAGGCAACCAACGAAACCCCGTCTGCCTTGCCCGCATTCCAAGCGGATGAAACTCTCCAGGACGTGATTCAGAAAGAAGACGGCATCCTCGAGAAACTGCGGCAGACACCGGAAGAAGGTGCCTCCCCCTCTGATCAACCGCTCCGCCCAGCAGACGCGAACTCCAGTGATCCGGTGCAGCAGTTGATCGAAGGAGACAAAATTCCCTAACCCATCATTGCACACAACACCGGAAACTAGTTTCTCGCTGAAGGACATAACGCAATGCGGTGAAGAAATTCCCCGCCTTTCAAACTGTTACCCCGTTCTCGGAGCGGACCTACTCTCAACATCGCTCTATGGCTTTATTGCCAGCCAAATAATCGATCCACTTTTTTTTGCAGAACCGTCAAAGTTTAACATCTGACGGTCCGATAGTACCCATTGGACGAGGTTAGCTCGAGTTTCTGGTTCACATTGATGAACCATGGGATCAGAGCAGGCATCGTGGGGGGCTTCCACACTCGGCCAGTACGGAGACACGCTGAATCGCGCTGTGCGATGAACGTATGGTGTGTTTCACGACGGCACGACCCCGGAAGTCCAGCGGATGAGTCGCTCGCTTTTAAAACAAACTACCTATTTGCAGTTGTTGCTCACCATCCTGCTAGCAACAGGATGCGCACCTACGCAACCGTTCTTCCTGCATGAATCGCCCGATTTGCAGTACTATCTCAATAGTGCAACGCAGATTGAATATCCCGATGTTGAAGTCGAGAGTTTGGCGGAGACGACAGAGGCACAACGCCCTCTTTCTATCGGCAATCATGATTACCAGTTCTGGGACCTGACGGTCGAAGACTGCGTCTCGATCGCCCTGCAGAACGCAAAATTCTTCGTCACGACCAGCGGCAACGCAGAATTCCGCCAGAACATTGCAGCTCAATTCACGAGCGCTTCAGCCGACCAACTGGGCAGCATCTACGACGTTGCCATTCAACAGGCCACCACTCAATCCATCCCTCTGACAGTCGACGGTAACGGTAACCGAATCCTCCCACGCGGAGTGCAACGGGCGAATCAGATTGGTGGGGTTGAGGATGCACTTTCTGAGTTCGACGCACAGGCCAGTGCATTCTTCGACTACAGCACAACTGACAGACCACGCAACACTGGCAGCAGCACAGTTTCGCAAACCTTCTTCCAGGGACAGGATGCAACGCAGCAGAGCGCTATCAGTAAACGTTTCGCGACCGGAAGCGTAGCCACGTTACGCCAGCAGGTCATCTACTCACGGAACAATCTCCCCTTGGGTGGACCTGGTTCAGCGTCGCGACAATTGGCGAGTGACTGGACCGCTACATTGGAAGCGCAGATCCAACAGCCACTGATGCGAAATCGCGGAACACTCGTGAATCGTATTCCTGTGGTACTGGCCAGTTTGAATGAAGACGTCTCGATTACTGACTTTGAAGTTCAAGTTCGCAACCTGGTACGCGATGTGGAGGTTGCCTACTGGAATCTTTATGTCGCCTACCGCAGCGTGAATGCTGCGATCATCGGCCGAAACAGTGCCATCGCAACGGCAAAATTTGCCAAGCTTAACTACGACAACGGCACGGGGACCAAGCAGGAATTAGCACAGGCGGAAGAGCAGTACTACGGCTTCCGTGCCCGCCTTTCTTCAGCTCTTGCTGGTTCGAACATGCCGGGCGATGACCGCTTTGGAGTATACGGCTATGAGCGTGTGATGCGAGAACTGATGGGACTGGCTGCCACTGATGGACGCTTGATCCGGCCGATCCAGGAACCAAGCCTTGCACGACTCGAATTCGATTGGAACGAGAGCGTTGTTCAGATGCTTTACCTGAGTCCTGAACTACGAAAAGCCAAAACCTTCATCAAACAGCGTGAGCTGGAGCAAGTATCCGCCAAAAATCAAATTCTTCCAGAAGTCAACTTGTCATTGCTTTATCGCTGGGTGGGTGTGGGTGATACCCTCGGACCTCCTCAACGCCGCGATGCACAATTCCCCAGCCCTGCCAGCAGTGCACTGGGTAGCCTCACCAGCGGCGACTTCCAGGAAGGTGTTGTCCGACTAGAGATCACGCCACCAGCAATTGGTGCCAGACGTGAACTGACTCGAATTCGCGGCACACAACTTCGACTGCAACAATCTCGGGCCTACTTGCAAGATGCTGAACGACTACTGGTCAGCCAGCTAAGTGATGCGGTAGCAAAATCGGCAACCCACTATCAACTTGTTCAAACCAACGCCATGCGTTGGCAGGCATCCGAGCAAGAAGTAGAAGCCCGCTTGGCCGAATACAAAGGCGGCCGAAGTCCTGTCAACGTTGTTCTGCAAAGTCAACAGCGACGGGCCGATGCTCAAATCAGCTACTATCGTGCACTGGGTGAATACAACAAATCGATCAACTACGTCGATTACCTCAAAGGCACCATGCTTGCCAATAACAACATTACTTTGGCAGAAGGTCCTTGGAACAAAAAAGCATACTGGGATGCACTCGAGCGTGCCCGTGAA
>CAXGRW010000276.1:0-7110 GCA_964012125.1 uncultured Rhodopirellula sp. | reverse complement strand
TCAAGTCAAGCATTTCCTGTGGTTTCATCTGTTCCAGTTGCCCATCGGGCATCATTGATTTTGATGATATCTTCCTTGCCTCAATGTCATCCTTGGCGATCACGACTTGAGGTTGCTCTACGGTTTTAAGTATAACTCGCCTGGCATCTTCCTCAGCAACGACCCCATTTAGCAATCGCCCATCAACAGTTTGGATCAGGGTCATCTTATAGCCATCCGGTACATCATAGCTCGGATCGACGCTGTTGAGCAAAATGTAGTCCAAGTTCGCGCGATTCGAACCAGTGAGGTCTGGTCCAATTTTTCCACCTTCTCCGTACATTAAATGACACGATGCACAGGTTTTTGAAAAGACAGCGCGTCCTCGCTTAGCATTGGCTTTTTCCATCGCCTCAGGGCTGCACATTGCCTTGTACTTAGCCATCAGATTAGCCCGGTCCGCAGACAGGTCCTGTACCTCACCAAAAACTTTGATGAATTGATCACCGAGCAAAACGTCAAGCGAACGGGCTACATGAGCCGGGATATCCTTTCGGTCAATGTTGCCTGTGTCAATCGCGTTCAGCAACGCGGTTGCATAGCCCTTGCGCGAAGCAAGCGTTTCGATTATCGCGCGTTGCATCGGTTCATCCATCTTGCTGTATCGGCCCAGCAGGATCTTGGGGGCAGACGCATTCTCAATGGAGGCGTAGCCCCGGATCGCATCAAGACGAATCGCAGGATCATCAAGCAAACTCTCCAGCTTCAGGGACACCTGCTCGTTTTGTTGGGCTAACAAGGAGCGAAGGGACGTGCGTCGTGCTCCCTCATCAACGCTCGTATCCTCGATGATCGCTAAAGCTCGCTCGGTGGCTTCAGCGTCACCAAAGATTTGTGATAACTGTTCAAATAGGTCGCGTTCCTCTGCGTGCTGGCTCGCGTTAAGTTTCTTGCTCAGCTCTTTCCAGCCTTTGGGGGATTCAACATTGCGGCGTCCCGCTAAACCGCTCAACATGCCACGCATCAAAATGGTCCGTACTTGAGGACTGTCAGTTGAGTTGAGCGTTTTTACGAGTAGTTCGAGTGACTTTGCATCACTTGCTGCGGCCGCCGGTTGAAGGCTGCAGATGCTGGAAAACAGCATGAAGATGACAAAAATGTATTTCATGAGTGAATTAGGGCAGAAGTAGCTCGGGTGGGAACCAAAACTTACGATTGTTGGTGAGTGGGGCAATGACAGTCGAAGGCTCGCGAGTTGGTTCTTAGGTCAAGGCGAGCCACGAAGACCGGGGGCCTTGCAGAATCCGAACAATGGGCCTCGATAGGTCTTGGTGTGGGATGGGAGCGGTCTTGGGACGAACTTCCTCAGCACTATTCTATGGCCTGTGAGATTACTGGTCTATGAAGTAAAGCGCGGAACAATTTGAGTTATTTTACCGTCTTTGCTGGTGCCAAATCTGATTTGCTGCGTGTAACTGCAAATGCATAATTAGTGCGGAAATCACCGCGATTTTGACTAGGGTGTTTGAGCAGGGTGTTGGAGCAGCAAATTCAACCCGCCTACTCCCCTCCCATCGCATGAACGACCGCAGTTGGTTCATTGAGGCAACGCAGTGCGTTGAACAGGTCGTTGATTTTAACGAGGATTGTGGCATCGAAGCCAGCAAGGCTTGAGCTTGTCGGTCCGTTCCTCGTAGTTCGCTGCAGTGGATAGTGCTGAGGCCGGAACACAACACTGGGAGTTCATTGGCAGGCTTGTGATTTGTCACGGTGCACTTTGGATCACGGTGCACTTTGGATCACGGTGCACTTTGGATCACGGTGCACTTTGAAGAGGCTCGGCGGTGAATTCGCCGACCTCAGAACAAACGCGTGATCGCATCGCTGCTCGGTTGATGCCTGAAGGCTAAGTGTGAAACACAATGAGGTGAGTTTGTGAAACTGGTGTTTGCATCTGCCGCGGTAAACTTGCTCCGCGACGTGAGGTCGGGAGACAGTTCTCAGCGATAAGATCTGTCGATTAGGTGATAAATACTAACGGTGAGGGTTGTAGGGGTACGATAGACTCGAATGGTGTGGTCCGGCACCGCTGCGCAAAGATTCCGGATTTTAGCGTGGTTCTACCAACTTCACGGGACACACACATGCGTAGGATCCTAGCGAAGCCTCATCTGATCATTGTCACTGCTTTGATGACAATCGTTTTGGGTGGTTACGCCTACACCCGTATTCCAGCAGATCTGTTGCCGCAATTTGACACTCCTGCAGTGCAGATTGTCTGCTTCTATCCCGGGATGCCACCGGAGGTGATGGAAAAAGACATCATGAGTCGCCTGCAACGCTGGACCGCCCAGTCTGTTGGCATTGAGCATCAGGAAGCCAAGGCGATGCAAGGCGTCTGTGTGGTGAAGGACTTCTTCACTGAGGGCATCAGTAATGCAGAAGCGATGGCGCAAGTATCATCCTATGCGATGAGTGACATGTTCTATCTGCCACCGGGGACGATTCCACCCATGGTGATGCCGTTTGATCCGACGGCCAGTGTGCCACTCTGTCTGGTGGTCGTCAGTAACCCCGAGATGGACGAGCAGGAACTCTACGACATTGCCTACTACGAGCTGCGTAACAAATTGCAGTCGATCAGTGGAGTGATTGCTCCAGCCGTGTATGGGGGAAAACTGAGGCGAATTCTCGCCTACGTGGATGCCGAAAAACTTGAGGCATACGGGCTGACTCTGATGGATGTGCAGGAGTCATTGCGTAAACAAAATGTCTTGATTCCAGCGGGCAGTATTAAAATTGGGCAACAGGATCTTCAGATCTTTACCAATGCGATTCCGGAAAAGATTGACGAGCTCAATAGCACTCCTATTCGTGTCGTGAATGGGGTGCCCGTATTGATGAGCGATGTGGGTGAGGTCAAGAATGCTTCGCAGATCCAGTCGAACATTGTTCGCATCAATGGTTCGAGGCAGGTTTACATCCCGATTTATCGCCAGCCTGGTGCTAACACGATTGAAATTGTTGATCGTATCAACGCCCAGCTTTCGACGATTCTCGTTCGATTGAAGAATGAGCGATCAGAAGATCCCAAGATGAAGTCACTGGTGCTCAGCGTTGCCATGGATCAGTCGGTGGGTGTTCGGTCTTCGATTGCAAGTTTGCAAGTGGCAGGTGCTTTGGGAGCCTTGTTGGCTGGTCTGGTTGTGTTGGTGTTCCTGCGCAATTTTCGTCTGACTGCCATTGTGTTGGTGGCTATCCCAATCGCTATCATCGCATCTTTCTTGGTCATGTTTTTCACGGGTGACTCAATCAATGCCATGACACTTGGTGGGCTAGCATTGGCGATTGGGATTTTGGTCGACCAATCCATTGTGGTGATCGAAAATATTGTTCGCCACGCACAGATGGGCAAGAAGCCATTCGACGCTGCGGCTGATGGGACGTCGGAGGTGCTCGGACCTATTCTTGTCTCAACGCTGACTTTCGCTGTGGTATTCCTGCCCGTTATTTTTCTTTCGGGTCTGACGCGATTTCTATTCGCACCTCTGGCGATTTCCGCTGTGGTCGCCATTTTTGCCTCATTCCTGTTGTCGATCACACTCGTTCCCGCCTACTGCGCTTATCTGTTGCCCCGTCAGGAAGTCGTTGACGAGAACGAGAGCCAACAGAATTCTGGTTGGTTTGGCGATCTGTTACGAAGAGCAATCGCGGCTCGATGGCTGGTGGTTGGCGCCTCAGTCGCTGCGTTTGTTTTTGCCGTGTTGTTGAGCATGCGACAGGGGCAGGAATTGTTCCCCGCGGTCGATAGCGGACAAATCACGATGTATGTGAGGCTGCCATCAGGAACACGGATCGAAGAAACCGAAAAAGTAATGAAGGAGATCGAAGCCACCATTATCGATCAGATTGGTGAACCTGACCCAGGCTTCGCACTTGATCCCAACAGTCAGGAGCATCCCGATTCGGCCTTGCAGTTGTTGATTTCGAACATTGGAGTCTTGATGGATTGGCCGGCCGCCTACACGCCCAATACCGGACCCATGGACGCTTTCATGTTGGTTCAGTTGAAAGATCGCGCGGAAACACGTAACGCAGACAGCTATGTCGTTGATCTGCGAAAACAGTTGGCAAAGAAGTTCCCGAATGTCGAGATTTCATTCGATACCGGCGGCATGCTGACCGCTGCCCTGAATATGGGTGAACCTGCTCCGATTCACTTTCAGGTTCAGTGCAGTGATCTGGAAAAGGCTCAGAAAATAGCAGGCATTATCCGTGACACTGCTGGTAGAGTACCGGGCGCCACTGATGTTCGGATCGCACAGCGGATCGATTACCCAGCACTGGAAGTCGAGATGAACCGTGAGCTTGCCGCCCGCATGCAAATCACGCCCAAGGATGTGATGACCAACCTCGTGGCAGCTACGAACAGTACGATTAATTTTGAACCCACTTTCTGGATCGATAAGAACAAGGGAAATCATTATTTCTTTGGTGTTCAATATCGAGAGGAAGATCTCAATAGCGAAAAAACGATTCGTGATATCCCAGTGATGGGAGGCGATCATGCGATGCGACGCCTCGGAAGTGTTGCTGAAATCAAGCACACGGAGGGGCCGGCAGTTGTGCACCATCGAAACATTTCTCGCGTCACCGATGTCTACGCAGGCGTCCTGCCCGGTTATGACGTCGGACGTGTCGTCACGGAGATTGAACGCCGGCTTGAGGCAGATGATCAGTTAGGGGTGACGCTTGGTGTTGACGACCGAGGTCCGATTGCCAATCTGAACGCAGAGGAGTTTGCCGGGACGAGTTACCGCATGATGGGTGAAGTCAAATTGATGCGTGACTCATTTTCCCAGTTGAGCATAGGGTTGGTCATTGCAACTTTGTTGGTCTATCTGGTGATGGTCGTCCAGTTCCGGAGTTTTACTGATCCCCTGATTGTTCTGCTGACCGTTCCGCTGGGGTACGTGGGTGTTGTGATGTTGCTGTTCGCAACCAACACTCATCTGTCTGTCCCGGCTTTGATGGGAATTGTGATGATGATCGGAATCGTGGTGGAGTACTCCATCGTGCTGGTGGACTTCGCGAATCAACGGATGGAAGAGGGGAAAACACCAACTGATGCAGTCATCGATGCTGCTCGTATCCGATTGCGTCCCATTTTGATGACCTCGTTGACGACGTGGCTTGCTTTGTTACCCATGGCAATTGGTGTGGGTGGCAGCGGTACGAACGCACCCCTGGCAAGAGCAATCATAGGTGGTGTTATCGGTGCTACTGTTCTTTCTCTGGTTGTTGTGCCATGTCTGTATGTCTTGATGAAAAGAAAAAATGTTGTTTCGACGGTTGAATCTTCCGCTGCAACCGCGATTTGAAATGCCCATTTGAAAAAGAATTGAGATGAGTTCCATAATTCGAAATTCGTGCGTCACTCTGGTCGGTTTGCTGTGGCTTTGTTCGCCCGCAAATGAAGTGCCTGCCCAGGAACCAGAAATAAAAACGGTGAGGCTTCCAGTTACCCTGGAGGGTGATTTGAAAACTGAACTGCGTGCTCGTATCGAAGGCTATGTCGCGATCGTGCATGGTGACATCGGGGAACGAGTGACCAAGGGTAAGGTGCTGGTTACCTTGGACGCACCTGAGCTGGAAGCAACGGTTCAGCGGAGGCAGAAAATGCTTTCCCAGGCAGAAGCCAGTCTTAGCGTCAGTAAAGGGATGATTGAGATTGCCAAGGCAAAGCTCAGTCAGACGCAATCTGCCCGTCAAGAACAGCAAGCACTACTGGATCTGAAAGTAAGTATTCGTGACCGCTACAACGTGCTGGTAGACGGTGGTGCCGTGCAAAGAGAGATGCTTGATGAAGCAATCTTTGCTGTCAGTGCTGTCACCGCGGCCATTGGAAAAGCTGACGCAGACATTGCTGCAGCCCAAGCCGATGTTGGTGCTGCCATTAATGAGGTGGAGTTCGCGGAGTCGGGCATCCAAGTTGCCAAGGCAGAACTCAGTCATGCTGTCGCCCAAGAACAATTCCGTCAGATCAAGGCTCCCTTTGATGGGATCATTACGGAACGTTCCGTTGACCCGGGGCAGCTGGTCAGTCCAGGAAATATCAACGGAAAATCATTGCTTGTGATTGAGCATGTTGATGTGTTGCGAGGAGTGTTGACCGTGCCTGCGGAGGATGCAGCCATGGTGCGACAGGGCGATCTGGTGAAGCTGATTGATTTCCCTGGTGCAGACAAAATGACGGCACCAGGAGGCGGTCCGCTGAAGGTCAGTCGCGTCAGTCAAACACTCGATATGAAAACGCGAACAATGAGAGTCGAAATTGATCTTCAAAATGTATTTGATGAAAAGACCGGCCGCTATCGATTTTTGAGCGGACAGTACGGGGCAGCAAGCGTCACCACACGATAAGAAATTGATTATCGAATAAGTCGTCGCATACGGCATTACACGGAAGTGCAAGGAGGCAACGGTGCCTGAAAAATATCGAGCGAAGCGTGGTAGCCCTTGGCATCGCCGGCAACTGCTCATGCTATGCATGTTGCCAACCGTTGGATGTGCAGTCACATCAGATTCAGCGGATAAGGAATCATGGTTCTCAAAGTTAGTTCCGCGAATTAACGCGGCGAAGACGGAATCCGATCTTGCGAATGCCCAGTTGGCAGTATGGAAAGATCGTTCTAAGAGTGATCTGTTGGCTCTCAATGCGGCTGCGCAAACGCAACTGAAGCAAGTCAATACGGAGGTCATGCGGGACATCGTGCCGATGCCAACGCTGCAGAATGATGCAGCTTCGCAGGATGATGCTGGGTCACCGAGCGATGTGATGGAATTGTTGCCTGAGGTTGATTCGTCAATGCGTGCGACCTTCAGTGACAGGACGATCGGAAACAGCGACATCGAAAACATGGCTCGCGGGAAAAATGCGAACCAGGCATCAATCGTGCCTCCCGTCATCGAAACAGCTGATGGCATAGAAGTCATTGGCATGATCGATACGGCTCAAAGAATTGACCTGGCATCTGCGTTGGGTATGGCTGGAGGGAATGCGTGGACGATCCAGCTGGCACGGCAGAAAACGGTTGAAGCTCACGCCAACCTGCAGCAGGCCGAAGCGTT
>CAXGRW010000275.1:0-7136 GCA_964012125.1 uncultured Rhodopirellula sp. | reverse complement strand
ACGGCGTGTCAACACAGAGCATGCCTTAGCCAGATCAGCTAAACTGATGCATCCACGCCCACCGCTCAAACCTTACCTTGGCCTGCATGAGATTCTCACTTCTTGCTTTGACCTTGCTCGCAACAAGCACAGTCACCTCGATCGCAGGTGAATCCATCCAATTCAACCGCGACATCCGCCCGATCCTTTCGGAGAAGTGCTGGTTTTGCCACGGCCCAGATGCAGAGCATCGCGAGGCGGACCTTCGACTGGACTTGGAATTAGAACCCGGGCAGCACGACATTTTTTCGCTTCCTGTTCTGAAGAGTGAATTCCATCAGCGTATCACCTCGACTGATCCTGACAGTCAGATGCCTCCACCAGATTCTGGTAAGACGCTGACCGCCGACGAAATCCAACTGCTAAAACGTTGGCAGGAAGAGGGCGCAAAATACGAAGGGCATTGGGCCTTTTCACCTCCGAAATCGTCTGCCCCAGAAAAAGTTATCAACGACAAGTGGTCCAGAAACAGCATTGATCTTTTCGTGCTCAAACGCTTGAAACAGGAAGGCCTGACCCCAGCCAAGCAAGCAGAAAAACACACCCTGCTACGGCGACTGTCTCTTGACCTTACTGGTCTTCCGCCGAGTAAAAAACAGATCCAAGAGTTCGTTTCTGACAACTCACCAGACGCCTACGAACTGGCAGTCAACCGTCTACTAGCATCGGAACAGTACGGCGAGCACATGGCAAGGTTCTGGCTTGATGCTGCCAGGTACGCCGACACCAATGGCTACCAATACGACTTGGAACGCGAACAATGGGTGTGGCGAGACTGGGTCATTCACGCACTGAATAGCAACATGCCGTTTGACCAGTTCACGATTGAACAGCTGGCAGGGGATCTTCTCCCAGAATCGACCGCGCAACAGAAACTTGCCACTGGTTTCCATCGCAACCATCCGATCACCATCGAAGGCGGTGTGATCGACGAAGAATACCGCACCGAATATGTGGTCGACCGCGTTGCTACCACCGCAACGGTATGGATGGGACTGACAATGACTTGCGGCCGTTGCCACGATCACAAGTACGATCCCATCTCACAAAAAGACTTCTATCAGTTCTTTGCGTTTTTCAACAACGTTTCTGAGCGTGGCCTCAACGGGTTCAATCCCAAAGCTCAGGTGCCATCGCCTTACACGGCGTACCAACTTGAGGAAACCAACCAAGCCATTGACGCAGCGGATCTGAAACTCAAACAGGCAGCGAAGCATGCCGGCCTTACATTGAATCAACTGCAGCAGGCACCTCCAATCGAAAACCACTGGCTGGTTGTGGTGCCCGACACGATGACATCGAAAGGCAAAGCAAATTTCAATATCAAAGAAGATAAAAGTGTTCTGCTTACAGGCCCCAACATTCCCAGTGACACGTACGAGCTTGTCATCAATAGTGATGAAACGACCATCAGCGCCCTACAGATAGAAGCTTTACGCGACGCATCGACAGTTAACGGTGGTGCTGGCCGTGGCAGCAACGGCAACTTTGTTCTCAGCGAGATCGAGATCGAAGTTGCTCCAGCAGACCAACCCAACGCCTTCCAGAAAGTGCAGATCGCCACAGCAGACGCAGACTACTCTCAGGCAAACTACTCCATCAACCTCGCGATCGATGGAAAGGTCGATCGCACAGGTTGGGCAGTCGATGGAAACAGCAAGATCGAAGATCGCACAGCCGTATTTTCTTTCAAAGAACCAGTTGGATTTGCTGCGGGAACTATCCTTCGCGTGCGAATGAAGCACGAGTTCGGCGGATCCCACCAAATTGCACGTTTCCGAACAGCGCTGCATCGGTCCAAAAACCCGCCCGCCCCCATCGCTCTTGGCAATATCATTGGCAAACCCATCGACAAGAGAAACGAAGCTGAAACCCGACAACTGAGGGACTGGTGGCTGATCACGCAGGGTTCGGCGGAAGTACGAGAAGCACTCGCCGAATTGCAGCAACTGGAAAAACAGCAAACCCAGTTGAGCACGGGTTATCCAGCCACCATGGTGATGAATGAACTACCGACGCCGCGAAAAACGCATATCTTGATCCGCGGGGAATATGACCAATTGGGCGAAGAGGTCCAGTCGGCAACACCGGAGGCGCTTCCTCCAATGCCAGCAGAGTTCCCGCGGAACCGCTTGGGACTCGCAAAGTGGCTTGTGATGCCAAATCATCCACTGACTGCACGCGTGACGGTCAACCGTTTCTGGCAACAGTTTTTCGGCACTGGCCTCGTGAAAACAGCAGCAGACTTTGGTTCGCAGGGGGACTGGCCAAGCCATCCCGACTTACTTGACTGGCTAGCAGTCAACTTTGTGGAGTCCGGTTGGGATATCAAAGGCTTGGTGAAACAAATCGTCATGTCTTCCACCTATCGGCAATCCGGTGCAACCAGCGAGGAATCACTGCAGCAAGACCCAGAGAACCGCTTACTTTCCCGTGGACCGCGTTTACGCTTGGACGCGGAAGTGATTCGTGACAGCGCATTATTTGCCAGCGGCCTGCTGTCCACGCGTGTTGGTGGCCCCAGTGTTTTCCCCTACCACCCAACGGGCCTGTGGCAGGAAATAAACAATCGCCCCGGATACTCACGAACGTACAAACAAGACAGCGGGGAAAAGCTATACCGACGAAGCATGTATACCTTCTGGAAACGCACAGTCCCGCCGCCGTCCATGGCCGCCTTCGATGCTCCCGAACGTGAATACTGCCAAATCAGCCGTTCGCGGACCAATACGCCCTTACAAGCGTTTGTGATGTTGCATGACCCGCAGTTCGTCGAGGCTGCTCGACACCTAGCGGGCCGCATGCTCGGATCAGCTGACGATGACACCGAAAGAATTCGTGAAGGATTTCAACGTTGCCACACACGCCGCCCCACCCCACAAGAGTCCACTGTGTTGCTGGCGGAATTGAATGCTCGCAGAGAGCAATACAAATCAGCTCCTGAATCAGCGGAACAATTACTTGCCGTCGGCGAATCGGAGGTTGATTCGTCCCTGCCGCCGGCTGAACTTGCTGCCTGGACATCGGTTGCCCGGGTCATGATGAATTTAAGTGAATTTGTAACGAAGCCCTGACCCTCTCCGCCAAATTCCGACACCGTTTGCTGCCTTACTGCAGTCTCACGCTCGTTCGCGTTGCTCATCAACTACCAATTTTCGAATTCAGCTATGAACCCGCACCTGCAATCAAACGAACTGCTCGAATCGCAGCTATTGACCAACCGGCGTCATTTTTTTGCACGTGGAGGGATGGGCGCCGCAGCGTTGGCCTCTTTACTGAACCCCCATTCAGCCGCGGCAGGCTCTTCTCTGGCTGCCAACAACGGGCCTGGATATGGCCCGGGCCAACCGGGGCCAACTCATTTTCCAGCCAAAGCCAAGCGAGTGATTTACTTGTGCCAATCGGGTGCGCCTTCGCAGATCGACACATTTGATTACAAGCCTTCACTTGAGAAACTTAACGGACAGAACCTGCCCGACTCGATCAGGAATGGGCAACGACTGACCGGAATGACCTCACGCCAGTCTTCTTTTCCCGTTGCAAAATCGTTCATGCCGTTCCGCCAACATGGTAAGTCAGGTCAGTGGATCAGCGACCTGTTGCCATGGCATGGAAAGATCGCTGATGACATTTGCATCATCCGGTCGATGTACACCGAAGCCATCAACCATGACCCAGCAATCACGTTCTTTCAGACCGGCCACCAACAACCGGGGCGACCTAGTTTGGGTGCATGGCTAAGCTACGGTCTTGGAAGTGAGAGCGCTGACCTTCCGGCATTCGTTGTCATGTTAGACAAGAACACTGACCCCCAAGCTCAGCCTCTCTACGCCCGTCTTTGGGGCAGCGCCTTGCTGCCATCGAATCACCAGGGAGTCAAGCTTCGTTCGTCAGGCGACCCGGTGCTTTACCTCAATGACCCAACGGGCGCCGACCCGAATGACCGCCGTCGTTTTCTCGATTCCATCGCCAAAATGAATCAATTGCGGCGAGATTCCGTGGGAGACCCCGAAATCGACACACGCATTTCAGCCTATGAAATGGCATATCGCATGCAGACCTCTGTTCCCGACCTGACGAATGTCAGTGACGAATCACAGGAAACACTTGACCTGTACGGTCCCGATGCAAAGATTCCTGGAACACATGCAGCCAACTGCCTACTTGCGCGACGACTGGCTGAACGCGGTGTGCGTTTCATTCAGATTTATCACCGTGGTTGGGATCACCATGGAGGACTTCCTGGTCGGCACCCGAAACTGGCGAAAGAAGTGGATCAGGGTTCGGCGGCCCTGGTCATGGACCTGAAAAGACGTGGCATGCTTGATGACACGCTGGTCATTTGGGGTGGTGAATTCGGGCGAACAGTTTACCGGCAGGGCGGCAACGAAAGCAGCTATGGTCGCGATCATCACCCACGATGTTTTTCACTCTGGATGGCAGGGGGTGGAGTCCGTGGAGGAATGAGCTACGGTGAGACCGATGAGTGGGGCTACAACATTATCGACCGTGACCGCTACGGTGTTCATGTGCATGATCTCAATGCCACGATCCTGCACCTGATGGGACTCGATCACGAAAAACTCAGCTACCGTTATCAGGGCCTCGACTATCGGCTCACGGGTGTCGAACCACACAAACCCGTCAAAGACATCCTGCTTTAGACAAGCCTTTGTCGCGTTTAGCCAATTACTTGCGTTCACTCATTTCCTTTGGCAGATCGATGCTTCTTTCTGAACTTACCTGGCAAGACGTCGACCGTCTGGATCGCGACACCCCGGTCATTGTGCCTGTTGCCGCACTGGAGCAACACGGACTCCACATGCCAGTGTTTACCGACAGTTTGCTGCTTGATGCCATCATTGAACAGGCTCACCCCTCGTTCAAAAACAGTGCTTTGCTGCTTCCACTGACATGGCTCGGGAACTCACACCATCATCTCGACTTTCCTGGGACAGTTTCGGCAGAGCCAAGGCTTTGGATCGACATGCTGATGGGTCTCGTAGACAACTTCATCACGCACGGATTCCGCCGTATCGTGGTGATCAACGGGCATGGCGGCAACGATGTCCCCGGGCGTCAGGCAATGTTTGAAACTCGGCAACAGTACCGCGAACGTAAAGACCTGCTGCTTTTGTTCGCAACCTACTGGAATCTTGCACAGCCCACACAAGACTCGATTGCCGATCTGGAACAAGATGAAATGGGACACGCGTGTGAGTGGGAAACGTCGATGATCCTGCACCTCCGACCCGATCTCGTCAAGCAACATGAGAAGGTGAAAGCAGTCCTACCGGGCAACTCGTTCCAGCCTGCTCAACGAGCCTGGACCATGCTGGACCGCTCACAAGCGGGCCACATTGGTGCACCGGCAAATGCATCGGCTCGCAAGGGCGAGCAATTGCTTGACCTATTCTCGCAGGGAGTTTCTGAGCTGATCCAGCGAGTCATCCGCTGGAAGGGTGAATCGTGGGAAGGGTGATACAGGTCACCGCAAAACAGGCGGGCAAAGATCACAATCGGCACTGCAAAATCTGGATTCCCACGCACCCTCGCAAAACTCGTAAACTGAGGCTTGGCAATTCAGTCAAGTATTGCCGCGCATTGCCTACCTGATTCAGGCACACACACGCCCCCCATTACGCCCACCCCATTACGCCCACCACGGTCACACCATGGAACGTCGTCGCTTTCTGAAAACTGCTGGTCTAGGCAGCGCCCTGCTGGCCACTCCCCTGTCAGCACCATTCAAAGCCGGTGAGGTTTCCGCAACACCGACTCAAACGAGGCGTCGGCCTAAAATCGCGTTTCTTGGCACTGTTGTGCGACGGCACTCGCATGCACAGCACTTCCTCGACCGCCATACGCTTGGTTACACGTGGAAAGGAGGATGGCAAAAGCCCCGCATTGACGTAGCTTCGGTGTTTGTTGACCAATTCCCCGAAGAGGATCTCGCCAAAAGCAGGACGAAACGACACGGCCTAAAACCGTACCCTACCATCGAAGAAGCACTCACTCTTGGCGGCAGCAAACTCGCTGTCGATGGCGTCGTCTTGATTGGGGAACACGGTGATTACCCTACCAATGAGAAGGGGCAGCATTTGTACCCTCGGTACGACTGGTTCAAAAAAGTGGTCAAGGTCTTCGAAGACAGTGGCCGCAGTGTCCCCGTATTCAACGACAAGCATCTCTCGACCGATTGGGACGAGTGCGTCGAAATGGTCGAGGACTCACGTCGGCTCGACTTCGCATTTATGGCAGGATCCTCGCTCCCAGTCACCCGCCGCATGCCCGCGATCGACATGCCACTTGGAACTCCCTTGCAAGAGAGTGTTTGCGTTGCTTACGGCGGCACCGACAGCTACGACATTCACGCTCTTGAAACGGCTCAGTGCATGTCTGAGCGAAGAAAGGGTGGAGAGACAGGTGTCAAACGGATTCATGCTTTACGTGATGAGAACCTCTGGAAACGCCTTGATGCTGAGGACTGCCAGACCACCCGCAAATTAATCGTGTCGGCGCTCACGCGAAGCCACAACCTCCCTGTCAAAGACGGCTTCCCCACGGCTCCCGTCTCGATGGATTGGCTGCGAACCAATATGCCAAAATCAATCGGATACATTGTGGAACATAACGATGGGCTGCGTACCACGATGCTGCTCACCGGAATTAGAGACTTCAACTACGCAGGCATGTCAAAAGATGGGAAATTGGTTTCTTGTCAAATGTATTTGCCCATGCCAAGCCATGGGTCAACCACGGCTGACTTTTTCAACCCGCTGGCAAGGCACATCGAAACAATGATGCTCGAGAAAAAATCCCCTTACCCCGTGGAACGCACACTTTTGACGTCAGGCATGGTGATTGGTGGCGTTCAGAGCCTTTTTGATGGCGAAAAGCCGATCACCACTCCCCACTTGGACATCACCTATTCGCCCACCGCAGAATCAAGCTTCTGGAACGACTGACTCGTGGCGAACTGACTCGTGGCGAACCGACGAGGCACATCGCGTGAGGCGGTTAAACCAACGAAAGGGATATACCCACGTCCTTCGCGTGCAATGAGAAAGCGTGACGTTCATGCGATTGCCAACGCT
>CAXGRW010000274.1:0-7163 GCA_964012125.1 uncultured Rhodopirellula sp. | reverse complement strand
ATCGCTGCCGCGAACGAGGCAGCACTTCGCGCTGGTTGGGCGTTTGGAGAAACAACAGAAGCGTTCGGTGAAAGCTACCAAGTTGAGGCAGCTGAGCTAAAACCCGGTATCTACCGCAACATCATGGGCAATCAAGCTTTGGCGTGGGGGCTGATTGCAGCATCCAAGGTCAGCAACAAAGACCTTTTCTACGGCACCTATCCGATCACGCCAGCGAGCGACATTCTTCACGAGCTCACGAAGTACAAACACTTCGGAGTGAAAACTTTTCAAGCAGAGGACGAGATCGCAGCCGTTTGCTCGACAATTGGCGCTGCTTTTGGTGGATCGATGGCTGTCACGGCCAGCAGTGGCCCCGGCATCGCCCTGAAAGCCGAAGGAATGGGTCTGGGAATGATCTTGGAACTCCCCATGATCATCATCAACGTTCAACGTGGTGGTCCCAGCACCGGACTACCGACCAAAACCGAGCAAAGCGATCTGCTACAGGGCATGTATGGTCGCAACGGAGAGGCCCCGCTTCCAATTCTGGCGCCAAGATCACCTGCTGACTGTTTCGACATAGCGGTCGAAGCATGGCGATTGGCAGTGGAGTGCATGGTTCCTGTCATGATTCTTTCCGATGGTTACATCGCCAACGGTAGCGAGCCTTGGAAGATCCCTGAGATGTCGGGAATCGCCCCCATCACTGTTTCCCATCCCGAGGGAACTGACGAGGACGAGCCTTTCATGCCGTATGCTCGAGACGAGTACTTGGCCCGCCCATGGGCGATCCCGGGCACACCGGGACTCATGCATCGCGTTGGTGGACTCGAAAAGGAAGCTGGCTCGGGTAATGTCAGCTACGACCCAGCCAACCACCAACACATGACGGAAATGCGTGCCGCCAAGGTTGCCAAAATCGCTGAGCGAATCCCCGAGCAAGAAATCAGCGGCCCAGCAACTGGGGACGTGCTTGTTGTGTCTTGGGGCGGTACCTACGGATCGTGCCACACTGCTGCCAGTCGCTGTCGAGCTGACGGCCACAGTGTTAGTCACGCCCACCTACGTTACCTCAATCCCATGCCAGCCAACATCGGAGAACTGCTGCGATCATTCAAAAAGGTCATCGTGGCCGAACTCAACTCAGGACAGTTACGACTCCTGCTGCGGTCTGAGTATCTGGTTGACTGTATCGGCGTCAATAAAGTGCAGGGTAAACCCTTCACTGTCACTGAACTGGTCGCAGCCATCGAGCAACAAAGCAATGCGGTCAAAGGCGATTCCCAGCTCAAAGCCTGTTAACGCCGAAACCAGCCAGACCTGACACCAAGAAGATTCCACTGCTTACGAATCCACGTATTTAATTCCCAGTCCCACTGCAATTTGCTAACCTGAGCCATGTCCACGTTACCTGTACTAAAACCTGCTGACTTTGCATCCGATCAGGACGTTCGCTGGTGCCCTGGCTGCGGTGATTATTCGATTCTGGCGCAGATGAAAAAGGTCCTACCCGACCTTGGTTTCCCTCGCGAGAAGACCGTCTTCATCAGCGGCATCGGCTGCAGCAGTCGCTTTCCGTATTACATGAACACCTACGGGATGCATAGCATCCACGGTCGCGCTCCCACCTTCGCAACAGGACTCAAAACCACGCGTCCGGAGTTGATGGTCTGGGTCATCACTGGTGACGGAGACGCATTGTCGATTGGTGGCAACCATTTCATCCATGCTCTACGGCGTAACCTCGATGTGAATATCATTCTGTTCAACAACAGGATTTACGGACTTACCAAAGGGCAATACAGCCCAACTAGTGTTGAAGGCCAGATCACCAAGAGCACACCGATGGGCTCAATCGATCACCCACTGAGTCCACTTTCGGTAGCACTTGCAGCCGAAGCAACCTTTGTTGCCAGAAGCATCGATGCTCACGTTAAACATCTGGGCGAGACATTGAAACGTGCCGCATCGCACAAAGGTGCGTCTCTGGTCGAGGTTTATCAGAATTGCAACGTATTCAACGATGGTGCGATGGCCTACGCACAGGAACGCAAACAGCGGGCCGACAATGTTGTCGAACTCGAACATGGTAAGCCTTTGATCTTTGCCAATGGAACCAAAGGAATTCGTCTGGTCGGCACACATTTGGAAATCGTAAATACCTCGGACGTGCCTGCCGATGACCTCCTAATCCATGATGAGAAAGACCCCAACCCATCAATCCATATGATGATGGCACGGATGTCCTATCCTGCCATGCCGGAGCCGATTGGTGTCCTGCGTGCTGTAGAAGGAGTCCCCACTTACGACGATCAAATCAATGATCAGGTAGCCACAGCCACCGAAAGCAAAGGTGCTGGTGACCTTGACGCCCTGTTCACCTCCGGTGACACATGGACAGTTGACTGAGACGCGACTTCACCACTGTGCTCACCCCAGTACATCGCCTTGCACGGACGCAATTTGCCATGACTAACCGAAACCAAAACTTCTTGACACCACGCGGCTACCGCATGACGACGGAATACCATCCGTCCACGCGTTAGTGAGCAAGCATTCAGGCTTGCCACGTGCCAGCTTGACCTTCGGTAGATCCATCTACGCTGCCTACATTTCACTTTAGAAGAACCGGCCGACCAAGGGCAATCGTTGCTCATGGGCCGGGAAGGTTACGACCTTTTTTCACCGTTGACTGTTCCCCGTTAAACGAGGTTCCTATGCCACGCGATAAAAGCTACTCAGACGCTACCAAGGCAATCGGTGATACACCGATGATTCAAATCAACCGCCTGGCATCCGGTGACGGTGCCACAGTATTTGCCAAGTGTGAGTTCTTCCAACCACTCAACAGCGTCAAAGATCGCATTGGCGTTGCCATGATCGAAGCGGGTGAGCGAGATGGAAGCATCAATGCCGACACCCATGTCATTGAACCTACCAGCGGCAACACGGGAATTGCGTTGGCATTTGTCTGTGCAGCCAAAGGCTACAAACTGACGCTGACGATGCCCGAATCGATGTCCGTTGAGCGACGCGCTCTGCTAAGAGCCATGGGTGCAAACCTTGTCCTGACGCCAGCAGGAGAGGGAATGAAAGGAGCGATCAATCGGGCAGCAGAATTGGTCGCCGCCACCGATAACGCATACATGCCGCAGCAGTTCGAGAATCCAGCAAACCCGGCGATTCACGAAGCAACTACCGGCCCAGAAATTTGGGCTGATAGTGGACAAGATATCGACGCGATCGTTGCCGGCGTCGGCACCGGTGGAACCATTACGGGAGTGACACGGTTTCTGAAAAAGCAGAATCCCAACTTCAAGGCTTTTGCCGTCGAGCCCAAGCATTCACCCGTGATCAGCGGTGGTGATCCTGGCAAGCATCGAATCCAAGGGATCGGTGCTGGCTTTGTACCTAAAAACCTCGACACGTCTGTCATCGATGACGTGGTACAAGTCGACGACGAAGACGCTTTTGAGTGGGGACGTAAACTCGCAAAGGAAGAGGGCATCGTCGGCGGCATCAGCAGTGGTGCTAACATGTGGGCAGCGGCACAGGTCGCAGCACGCCCCGAAATGAAGGGGAAAAAGATTGTCACCATTATGTGCAGCTTGGGTGAAAGATACCTCAGCACGCCACTGTTTGGTGATCTTGGGCTATAGAACGCTCTTGGACTAAGGGCATTGCCCAAGCCATCACACCACCTGACCACCATTGAAAAACTCAGTCCTGTCACTAGACGGAACTGAGTTTTTTTGTTGGTACGGCAGTGTGCAACCACGCTCGTAAACCCAACCCAATAACGCTCGTGTCTTTCTTGCATCAAAACACTCACGGTCGCACCAGGACCGATAAAGCTGTCCATGCAATCACTCTGTCGCTTGTACCCGCGACGATCTCACCCTACTGCGTTGCAGACCTTTAAAGAATTGAGCAGAGTGAAATCGAAAGCTTTGCTGAGTTCGACAACGTACCCAAGCATGCCAAAACACCCTGAACGACAAATTGTATAGCAGCTGACACGCGTTACGCAGACAATCGCTGCTCACCACAGAGGCTCTGATAAAACGCATTACTCTGCTGCAGTTCAGCATGCGTGCCTTCATCAGAAACCTTCCCTGCTTCAACCACAATCGTGCGATCGGCCATAGCCAGCGAAGTAGGTCGGTGCGTGATCATCACACCGGTACGATTGATAAGGAATTTTTTGAGTGCTTGATGAATCAACTGCTCGCTTTCCATATCGATCTGGCTCGTTGCCTCATCAAGAATCAAAATATCGGGCTCTCTGAGGAACGCCCGAGCCAAAGCGATCCGCTGCATTTGCCCGCCGGACAATCGTACTCCCCCCGTTCCTAACAGAGTCTGATATCCGTCAGGAGTTTTGGTGCGAATAAAATCGTCAGCAAAGGCAAGCTTTGCCGCCCGAACGACTGCATGGGAATCCGCTCCCGGGCTGCCATAACGGATATTGTTTTCAATGGTATCTTCAAAAAGCGATGTTCGTTGAGTCACCAGAGCGATCCTGCGTCGGACGTCTCGAGTGCGCATCTCTTTGAGTGGGACGTGATCCAAAAGAACTTCACCGTACTGCGGATCGTCGAACCTGCACAGGAGGCTGACCAAGGTACTTTTCCCACTACCATTGGGACCAACCACAGCGACGGTTTCTCCGTGTTGAATCTCAAATTCCATCCCCTGCAACACCTTAGGCCCCGAAGAATACTGATAGCAGACATCCTTAAAGGCAATGGTCCGATGCGGTCGAACAACCGACTTCGGAATCGCTGGCTCCTGGACTCGGACGGTCTGATCGATGATGTCGTAGACACGGGTGGTAGCTGCAATGCCTCTCTGCAAGCCGCTCCACACGTCAGTCAATTTCCGCGCGGGATCAGAAGCACCGATCAGAAAGCCGAAAAACATCAGCACTTCGCCCACGTTGAGTGGCTCCCGACTCATACGAATACCGAGCAAATGAGTCTCTTGATTTACCACCAAATAACCGCCTGCAAGAATTGCCATACCGACGGTTGCCATTCCAAGCATTTCACTGCTACTGCGGGCCAACATGTTGTAGAAGGCGATTTTCATGGACTTACGGTAAAAAGCATAAGTGCCACGCCTGAACTTGGCCCGTTCAAAAGCTTGTGTATTGAAAGCCTTGACCACACGTATTCCAGCAAATGCATCACTGAGCATTCCATAAAGCTGGCTCATTTCCTCCATCGCGCGCCGACTTGCTCTACGAATGGCTCGGCTAAGGTAGGACATCACCAACACAACAATCGGCGTAACGATCATTACGAGCAACATCAAACGCCAACAAATGAACATAGCTCCGCCGAGGCAAACCATCATTTTCAGTGGTTCGCGCACCATGCGACCCAAAAGCACAGAAACACCTGCAGACACGTGCGACACATCATTCGTCAATCGCGACGTTAACTCTGCCGACCCGTTCTCACCGAACGAATCGAGATCCAAGGAGAGCGATTTGCGAAAGAATGCTGATCGCAAATCGAATGCGGTCCGCTCCGCCACGTATTGAACCAACAATAGATTGAGCATCAATGCCAAGAGCTTGAACGCTGTTCCGCCAACCAACAAACCCACAATCAAAATCAATGTCTCGTAAGGGCCACCAGGAGCATAAGCATCAACCCAAGGCTTGACTTTGATAAACCATGCGTTTGATTCGCTAATCACAGCGCGGCGAGAGTCCAACGTCTGCAATTCAACCTGCAACGCAGTCTTTTTATCATCACTTGCCAACGGAATCGACTGCGAAATCTCCATGAGTTGCTGATCGATCTCAGTCAAATCACTTTGAGACGTTTCAATCCGGGATGCCACATAGCTAGGTATGCTATCACCCTTGAAAACTACTTCAACAAGGGGATAGAGCGTACCGATGTTCGCTCCCCACAAAACTGCAATGACCAGCGAGGAGAAGAGAATGCCGACGAGGGCAAACCGCCTTTGCGCGGCAATTTTAAGAACGCGACCAAATTTGTTCATTGTCAGTTCGTCATCCTTGACGAGTCATCGTGGCTGGTTGCGAAGCATCCTTGTAGAGGACCGACAAATCACCATGGCCCCCTGCTTAGCGTCGGGAGTTTAACGTACGGAGCTACCAGCATCCAGCCGAATTTGACGGTGAATTCTCAACCGTCAACATCGCCAACTTGATGAGGTCGCCCGCCACTGATACCCCTGTTTCGCCGCGAAAAATCACCTTTTCTTGCGATTGAGCCAGTAATCAGGCCATATGATTCGATCCGACTCGTGCCGCGGCCACTCCCAATTCGGCCACACGGGGCCCTCTTTTTGCACACTCTCGTAAATTGCTTGCATTTGTTTTTGTAGGCGTTTCAAAACAACGGGCTCAACCTCGCTACGGTCCTCGGACTCACTCACATCCGCTTGAAGATCATAGAGCTCAAAGTCCTTCAAACGAGCGTTCTTGATGTCGTGCATTTCCTGAAGCGTTAAATCAGCTCCGGTTTTTGGCCCCGGCTCGGTAATCGAGGCCAGCAGTTTCCATTTCCCATCACGGATGGCAACTTTCGCCGCCCCCTTGGCTCGATTGAACTGCCAGTACAGCGGTTGCTTCCTACGAAGCGGCTCATCTTTAAGTAGTGGCAACAAACTCGTCCCATCCAACTCGCGCTCGGTTGGCAGCGTTGCCTCGCCGAGCTCACACAGCGTTGGTAAAAAATCGAGAGCACTTACGGGAACATCGCTTTCTGTTCCCGCTGTAATCTTACCAGGCCATCGCACAATCGCTGGAACTCGAATCCCCCCTTCGTAAACGGTACCTTTTTTATCTCGCAACGGACCAGCAGAGCCATGAGGATGCATGGCCGTGATGGCAGGTCCATTATCACTCGTGAAGATCACTACCGTATCATCCTGCAGTCCAAGCTGTTTGACCGCATCAAGCAAACGGCCAAACCCGTCATCCAGTTGTGAGATATTGCCGTGATGGGCAGCATACGAAGGATCCCCGCGCGAATACAGTCGCTGATATTTTGCTGCCGATGCAATCGGCTCATGCGGTTCGTGAAAGCAAGCGAATAGAAAGAATGGCTTGTTCGGATCCCGCTGTTCCCGCAACCATCCAACAGCCTCTGCTGCTACAAGCTCCGCCGAGTAGCCATTCAACAACCCCACCTCTGTTC
>CAXGRW010000273.1:0-7184 GCA_964012125.1 uncultured Rhodopirellula sp. | reverse complement strand
GTGACCTTAAAGGAACGTTTGACAACGGCGCCACAGTCGATGAACTGCGTTTACTTGCTCGCGCATACGCTGCAACCAACCAAAAACGCTACGAAGTGGCTTTTCAAAGAGGTCTGCAGTGCATCCTTGACACACAATATTCAAACGGCGGTTGGCCGCAATCTCCCAAACCTGGCGGTTACCAGAAACACATTACATTCAATGATGGAACGATGATTGGCCTCATGCGAATGTTGCGTGAAGTATCCAGCCAGAAACAATATGCCTTTGTAAACAAATCGTTACGGAAACGTTGCAACAAAGCATTTGAACTTGGCATCCAGTGCATCCTTGCCTGCCAAATCAAAGTCAATGGAAAATTGACCGCATGGTGTGCTCAACACGATCATAAAACGTTTGCTCCCCGCGGCGCAAGATCTTACGAACACGCTTCCATCAGTGGTAGCGAGAGTGCAGGAATTACAATGCTACTGATGAGCATTGAACAACCGTCCGAGTCGATCCAAAACTCGGTGAGATCCGCGGTTCAATGGTTCCAAGACTCACAACTCACCGGCATTCGCGTTCAAAAAACAAGCGATGGAGACAAGCAAGTCATTGCAACCAACAAGGGCGAGCCACTTTGGGCACGCTTCTATGAAATCAATACCAATCGCCCCATATTCAGTGGTCGAGACGGCGTCATCCAATACGAACTCGCAATGATTGAACGCGAGCGCCGAAATGGCTATTCATGGTATGGGAACGGGGGAAAACGGGTCCTTGCGCAATGGCAGGAATGCGAGTGGCGATAAAATTGACAACAAAAATTTTAATAGACAGGACCGTACGACGGAGTACTGAAGCGATGTTCTACCAACGGCTCCTGCTGAAAACACGCAGGCACATCTCCAACATTGCCAGAACACATCTCTGTATCACGCCGCCCCGATGTCGGGTGCATGTTTATCTTGCAATGGCAACCATTATTGCAGTTATTGGAACAGAACTCACTTATGCCACGGAGACTGAAGGTGAACTCATCAAAACCGAGACAGTCTCCGGAGAAGGAGTTTGGATTGATCCACGTCTCAACCCCTCTACCCCCGCAGGCAAAAACAAAACGGGGGCACGGAACGCTGAGCAAACAATCACAGTCAAAGTCTGGTTCGACCAGCAAT
Organism: uncultured Rhodopirellula sp.; assembly: GCA_964012125.1. GTDB lineage: Bacteria > Planctomycetota > Planctomycetia > Pirellulales > Pirellulaceae > Rubripirellula. Next base: position 6,024 of record CAXGRW010000273.1, on the reverse strand, counting down.
TGCTCGGCACAGGGGATGCCTATCAGCGCCGAGCGATGGAATTCTCACCTTCGAACCGACGTGAACTACGCGCAGACATCATCAGAACGCTGCAGCAACTCAGCGAAACTTCATTTAAAAAAGCTGAGGCTCCGTTACGAAAACTACAAGTCGAAGGAGTCATTTCAAACCTCCAACCACACTGGATCATCAATGGCTTCACATGCACCACCACACTTTCCGGCATCACCAAACTCAAGTCCGCACCCGGAGTAAAAAAGATATTCCGCGCGCCCAACCTAAGACGGAAACAAGTGAATTCACAACCAGCAATCCCGGCACCAAGCAAATCCAGCCTTGTCCAAAGCAGCGACTGCAAACACCCATGGTATATCAGATCACTACAAGCAGATCGTGTCTGGAGCGAATTCAAGGTTCGAGGCAAAGGCACGCTGAACATCATTGCTGACGGCAACTTTGCGATTTCACCGAATCTCGCCGTCAGCATTTATCGCAATCCCGCCGAACTTCCCGACAATCAAGTCGACGATGATGGGAATGGTTACGTCGATGATTACCACGGTTACAACTTCACGGCTCTTTCCAATCGAATCACAGTAACCCCATCGCCACCCTCGGCCTTCTCACGAACGCTACACGGTGCGATGTGCGGGACGATCATCTGCGGCAACGGCACCTGTGAAAACCCTTACGAATTCGGCATCGCGCCGGAAGCAAAATGGGCTGGTGTGATTGGCGGCCTGTCTCAACTGGAAGACGCTGTAGAGTGGGCTGTGCTGCAGCATGCCGACACCTACAGCATGAGTTTTTCGCATCCTAATCTCGGCGAATACCGCAGCCACGTTCGAAAAATCTTTGAACATGGATCCTTCTGCGGAATCTTTTTCGTATCAGGAGCTGGAAATTTTGCACAAACCGCCGAGGCTCCAGTGCAGATGCGAAGTCCCGAGGACACTCCGGAGGTTGTCTTTGCAGCCGCCGGTGTCCAGCGTGATCTTTCTAGAACGAGGTTTTCAAGTCAGGGGCCTGTACGATGGGACACTGAGCACTACCAAGACGGCGTGGTTCGAAAACCGGAAGTCTGCGCTTTCAATCAGGACCTTCCATGTCAGTTGCCTGATGGAAAAGTCATCGATGTACAGATAAGTGGTAATTCATTTGCTGGCCCCATGTTCTGCGGAACCATCGCGTTGATGCTCAGCGCTGATCCTGACCTCTTGCCATGGGACTGCCGTGGAATCATCAACCAAACCGCCACGGATATTGGTGCCCCAGGCTATGACTATCAAACTGGCCACGGACTGATCAATTGCTATGCGGCGGTTCGAGAGGTCTTACGGCGAAAAGCCATTCGTAACGGGCAAGACACCTCGCAATACAGCCCAAATGCTCTAGAAGACATAACTGAACATCTCCAAGCAACCCAGATGCAAGCCAAAGCTTACCTGAGCGTTGTGGCAGTTCGGGCACAAAGTCCTGCTGCCATCCAGGGTGTCAAACCTGGGGACACGGTAGTTAGCATGAACGGAGAAATAATTTCCAACCGCACAGACTACGACACAACCCGTCAGAAGGCAAAAGGAAAAAAGGTAACGCTCGTTCTACAAAGGGGCAAGAAGCAAACGAGCTACCAAGTGCCACCAATCGCATGGGGACTATCGCTTGGCATGCGAGCAGGAAATGTGTTTGAACAACCGCAAACAACATCACCAAATTGCGTGCCCAGCATGAATCGCCCTGGACTTGCTCACCGGCGACGCATTTCAAAAGGGTACCTACCTCATCGATTGTACTGCCGCATCCGTTCATCTTTATTCAGCAGGTCGACGAGATCATCGGCATCCATTCCCTCGGTAGCCGGTCGCTGACGATCAGGGTCAAGGTCATGGATGGACAGGCGTGAAGCCGCCAATGCAGTTTCTTCTTGACCCAAGATATCGAGCACTCTACGGGCTAAAATCCTGCCAGCGGGCTCGGCCAGGATTCCCCCGATATGCAAATCGCCATAGCTGTTCGTTTTGCTTTTATCAGCTCTCCCTGCAGCCTCCATCCATGTTGCATAAAACGGTTCGCTGGTTAGCAACGCATGCTGATCACAGATGCCAATCTCTGGGTACCTGGCCATCACCTCCAATGCCCACGGATTGATAAAACGCGACATGGTTTGTTGCACGCGCCCCGGGGCTCTATCATCCCTTTGCAAATCCCTGGGCCCCGGATAACCGCGTGGAATCGGCGTTGTTGTTACGAACACAAGCTTGGCTTTTGTTTTCCCCAACTCTGAAATGACCGCTTCGAGCCCCCCTTGGTATTCCTCTTTCGTGTTATTGGAATCCCAGTGACCAAAATTGAAGCTAATCACATCCCACTGCATTCCTGGTTGATCGTATGCGCCTAACCACTGCACGATATTCTGCACGCCTTTCCTGACGGGTCCGCAATTGGTAGGTGGATGATACACATTCAAACGCCCTTTCAATGCGGCCCGCAACGCCTTGTCATAGTTACCCGAGATTGAATCGCCAATGAACAGATAACGAGGCAAAGTTGGATCATCTTTCCCCGCTGGATCCTCAAGCAACCGCAGGGCCACTTCGCTGGCGTGAAAAACATCACCCTCCATATGTCCATGCACGAACGCCTGCTGCGTGAAGGGCTGGATGTCTGTTCGCTTCAAAAGCCCCATGATTCGATGCTGACCGTCGTGGCCCTGAGTGCCAATCTGGTAAATATCATCACCAACCTTAACATCCATGAAGCGACCATTCTCTCGAACAAACCTTCCGGATATCCATGGTTCCTGTTCAGTGGGCAAATGATCAGGAATCGGATCGACGTACAACTTTCCATCAAAGATTGGCTTGAAACCCTTTGCCAAGTAAGCACGCACAGCTGTGGCGTCCTGAAAATTACGTCGAACGTACAAAACTTTTGGCAACTCGAAACGATGAGCCTGGTCTGCCACGTGGCAGACCACCTCACCTGACTCAAATCCGCCTCTCTGAACCCGCGTTTGCAGCCCAATCTTTGCATCAGCTTCAAGCAGTATCTCAATCACACCGTCCGCGTTCCGGATGTAGAAATGATTCATATCCTGATCAAGTGGTGTGATAATTCCATTTGAAACCATGTCACCTGTATACGGATCACCGTAAGACCGCTCTGGTGTCACCGTCACGAAATCCGCCCGCTGCGCTGCCGCTAGACCAGCGATCCACAGCCCGCATACCAGGAACAGTAGTCGCAAAATGGAAGATTTCATCGCGCACCTTGCTTGTAAGCATGAGGTAAAACCCGCAGGAACAGATCCGCTTGGCAGCCTGAACCACCGACAAAAACGAGCCGACGGACTGAATCCGCAAGCAGAGTGATAACGCACGACATGATTCGCGGTACTCCAGCTTAAAGGCATATTCTCCAGACAAGACGCCAAGGCTTCCCACACGCGTTCAGCAGGCGATAAAATAAGGAAACATCGGTGCAACGCAGTTGCCCACCAAGCTGTCCAAACCGAGTCCCACCTCACGACGAAATCGGAAAAAATCCGATGCCCCCAACTCGCTTATCCAGAATATCAGATTCACCCATTCGAGCTTTCGCATGGTTGATTTTTGTCGTTGGAACGCAGGTACTCTCCATCGTAAGTGTACACGGCGGTGATACATCGGATGATTTTTTCGAGTCGAGGATCAGGCCCGTCTTGATCGAGCACTGTCAAAGTTGCCATGGCAGCAAGAAACAGTCGGGTGGATTGCGCCTCGATCATCGCGACGCATTATTACTGGGTGGACACACCGGGCCAGCAGTCATACCGGGCAACCCCAAGGACAGCCTTCTTGTTCAGGCAGTCCGACATACAGGCAATTATGAAATGCCCCCCGAGGAGAAATTGCCAGAACCTACGATTCGCGATTTTGAACAGTGGATAAAGCTGGGCGTGCCGTGGCCTGTGACACCTGCCTCCCCCAGCAACGTAACCCCTGAGACTAAGTGGAAGCGAGCTGCCAAACACTGGGCCTTTCAACCGATTCAACAACCGGCTGTACCAGAAATTGCAGTACCAGGAATTGCATTAATTGAAACATCCAGAAATGACCCATCGGGTATCCATGACCCAATGCCGGCAAACATCCTCAAACCAGTCGATGCGTTTGTCCAAAGAAAACTCTCTGAGCAAGGGCTGAGTTTTTCCTCACCTGCTGACCGCAGAACGCTGATCCGCCGAGTCACCTACTCATTGACTGGCTTACCACCAACACCGAATGAAGTCAGTGACTACCTTAACGATCGCGAACCAAACGCTTACGAGCGTTTAGTCGAAAGGCTTCTCAATTCTGTTCATTACGGTGAACACTGGACTCGCCACTGGCTGGATGTGAGCCGATATTCTGACACCAAGGGTTACGTTTATGGAAGAGAAGAGAGGTTCTGGCCACATGCGTGGGCCTACCGAGATTGGGTAGTCAACTCATTCAATGATGACCTGCCCTACAACAGATTCCTGTTGTTACAACTTGCAGCTGACCAAGTCAATGATCGACAATCTGCTGATCTTGCAGCGATGGGATTTTTGACACTTGGCCGCCGTTTCCTCGGCGTCCGCCGCGAAATCATAGATGATCGCATCGATGTGGTGTCACGAGGAATGATGGGACTCACAGTCAGTTGCGCTCGATGCCACGATCACAAGTTCGATCCGATTCCGGCTGCCGATTACTACTCTCTTTACGGAGTCTTTGACAGTTGCATTGAACAAATGGTCCGACTGGATAACGGTAGTCAACAGAACAAACGCATTACCACTCTAAACAGCGGTGATGACAGCTTTGAAGTCGAGCTAGAAAAACGCCAGAAAAAGCTATCAGAACAACTGGTGAACCGCAGGGCAGAAGCGAATTCTCGCGTGCGACGCCGAGTTGCTGACTATCTTTTTGCACAGTCTGAACTCGAAAAATACCCAGCCAACGGATTCGACCAAATTTTCGAATCGAACGATTTGCTTCCAGCAGTAGTACGACGCTGGTCAACTTACCTACGAAAAGCATCAACGCGACAGGACTCACTCTTTCTACCTTGGCAACTGTATTCAAACCTACCAGAAGAAAACTTTACGCAAGAGTCCGCTCAGGTCATCCAACAGATCAAATCACATCATGGTGGCGAATTAAACCCACGCGTTGCCGATCAGTTTAAAAATCGACCGAGCTCACTTCGTGACGTTTGCGATCGATATGGTGAATTGTTTCAGCAAGTTGAGCAGGAATGGCAAGACCAAATCAAGCAGGCACGGGCTGGTGATCAAGAACCCCCAGCAGGACTTTCCGACCCCGACTCGGAGTCACTGCGGGCTTTTCTGTATGACCGGGAATCCCCTTGCCAGATGCCGGTGAGCTCCATCATTGATTGTGAAACTTTCTTTGACTCAGGTGCCTGCACCGAGCTTTGGAAACTGCAAGGCGAAGTTGACCGATGGATCATCCAGTCAAAAAACGAGCCGTTTGCGCTGACCCTGCAGGACACCTCGAAGCCTAAACAACCAAGAATATTCAGACGAGGCGATCCCCTGAAACTGGGACGCGACGTCCCACGACAATTTCTTTCCATACTTGCTGGTCCACAACGTAAGCCTTTTCAGCAAGGCAGCGGACGCCTTGAATTAGCACAGGCAATCATTGACCCCAACAATCCTCTAACTGCCAGGGTCATGGCCAACCGGGTCTGGATGCATCACTTTGGAAAAGGCCTGGTATCGACGCCCAGCGATTTCGGAACGCGTGCATCCCCCCCCTCTCACCCTGAATTACTGGATTGGTTGGCGTCTGACTTTGTCAAGAACGGATGGAGTGTCAAGGAATTACATCGCCGAATCCTACTCTCGCGATCTTATCGGCAATCTTCATTTGGGCCGAAAGACATCAGCAGACTGAAACTTGCCCAGCAAACAGATCCCGAGAACAACTTGCTGTGGAAATTCAATTCACAGCGTCTGGGATTCGAGGAATTACGTGACTCCATCCTGCTGGC
>CAXGRW010000272.1:0-7185 GCA_964012125.1 uncultured Rhodopirellula sp. | reverse complement strand
ATTCTGCAACCACGGATCAATGTCGCCAACCGGTGAGTGTCTCGGATGCTGCCAGTTGGAAATAGCAGACGATTCTCACTCGGCTATGAGCACCGACAGCAGTTCGTAAACAACAGGCACAGCCAGCGAGTTTCCAATCAACCGATATTGGCTCCTTTGACTTAAGTTTGTTGTTGAGAAAAACTCATCTCGAAAGCCCATCAGTGCGGCAATTTCGTTCGGAGAAAAACGTCGAACCGAATCATGCATTGAGCTGTGCAGGTAAGAACCAGACCTGATGGGACTTTTCCCATAGGCAGATGTGAAACATGCAGTGATGGCGGCATGATTACCTGTCTCAATGATATTCATCGCACTCTCATAATGCTGCACTGCCTTAGGGGGTACTTTCAAGCTGTTGTCTTCCCAGCACGCGTCGTTGATGAAATCTGCGAGTGGCCGTTGCTGTTTGTTTGTTGAAATGTCGGGGAATGGTTTACCTCCTTGTTTTGCAAGTAAATAGAATCGCTTACGCCGCATCGGGATGCCCAAGTCAGTAGGGCAAAGGGTGTACTCATTGAATTGATAACCTGCATCACTGAGCGTTTGCTTCAGTTGCCGGTGGTGTTGCGATCCTTCAAACGCAGGGACATTTTCAAGCCCAATCAACCGAGGAAGCTCGCGAGGAATGAGTTGAATCAATCGAGCTAATGCATGACTGCGGGAATCGAGAGATCCACGTTGTGAGCCGCGAGTGGTGTACGGTTGGCATGGCGGCGACATCCACCACATGTCGAGTTGCTCATCCGAACCCTCAGCAACTCTCTGGAGTGATTCAATGGTTGAACATCGCGGAACGATACCGTGATGGTGCTGGTACAGCGAGGCTACTGATCGATCGATATCGATGGCCGTTACGACTTTCGGGTGGCTTGTTCGAAGTTCGCCAACGGACGCCGTAGCATCCTCGTGGGTAGAATCGGGCAGGCGGTGGACTGCCTCAGCGATCCCGCCGATGCCACAGAAGAGATCAGCGATTCGGATGTGCATTTCACTTCCGTGTGCAAATGTTGCTTATGGATTGATGTGCGATACTGCCTATCACGAAATGGGAACGACCCGTAACGGCAGTCGGCAGCGTTTCAGTGGAAGCGCCGTGTTTCAGCGGAAGTGCCGTGTTTCAGTGGAAGTGCCGTGTTTCTGTCGAAGTGCGGTCTACAAGCCGGCAAGGAACAGATACCTTGTAAGGCAGGATTGGCATCGCTGAAGCAGCACGTGGTTGATTGTTAACGGCTGTTGCGTTTCCCATTCGATGTATGAACCACCTACTGTTTAACTGAGGCTGCCATGATTCAAGCATTAATCTTTGATTGTGACGGTACTCTCGTGGATTCCATGTTGGCTCATTATTCAGCATGGCGCGAGGCACTGGTGAGTCAAGACATCGAACTGGATGAGCAATATTTTTACCGGCATTCAGGAACGCCGTCGAGTCGAGTCATTCCGATGTTCGCGGCTGAGCAGGGAAAAGAAATCGATTTCCAGCAGGCATTGGCTGACAAAGAAAAGCATTTTTTAGAGTCGATTGATTTGTTGAAACGCATTCCCCACGTCGTGGAGATTGCTGAGAGTCACCGCGGGAAATTGAAAATGGCAGTTGCTAGCGGAGGGACTAGAAATCTGGTCCATCGTCAACTGCGGCAAATCGAAGTCATGGACTGGTTTGAGACGATCGTGACATGTGAGGACACTGAGTATCACAAGCCAGATCCACACGTGTTCCTGGAGGCCGCCAGTCGGTTGCGGGTAAAGCCAGAGCACTGTCGGGTTTACGAAGATGGGGAGCCGGGTATTGAGGCGGCACGTCGCGCGGGGATGGAATGTATCGACATTCGCAAAATGTGACCGGCTGGCATATCCGGTTTTGCACGTATTGCGTTGCCTTCGATCACTTTGCAGCGCATGTTGAAGTGCTCGAGGTCTGTCCAGAGATGGGCGGCAGAGGAAGCATATCTGATGTGGCAGTTGCCGGTGGAAACTTTTCTGTCGAACCAACTTCGCTGGCTGAGACGCTGTCGGTATCGATCAGCCGATGGATTCGACTCTTAGGATATCCATCGTAGTAGCGACGGATCCAGTGGCGTCCTTTCCAATGCTCCATGTGACGTTCCCATCCATGTCGTAACAAAAGTCGGTCGCTGATATTCCGATTGGTGACGTGAGCCACAACCGCGGCGGTTGAGCGGATCCGAGCAATTTCGTCCAGCGTCTGGCAGGCGCCGATGAGTGTCTTGTAACTGGCAAGCGTGCCCGCGCGGATGTAATCCAAGGTCAAAAAACTCGGCATTCCGAGCGGTTGGTGATAATCCAGCCAGCAGCAATCATCGTCTCGGCGCCCGTATTTGGCTTGCAGCCATACTTCGGCTACTGACACATTTCCGCAGAGTAGTCGCTGTTGGATTTCAATCAGCTTCCCGGCTCGCATGACAATCCGTCCACATTTCCACTGACGGATCTTAGCTTCGTTGGCCCGAGGGTCGGAAACGGAATCAAGTCGAAACACGTCCAGTTCTCCCTTTCTGACTTCGGAAATGACGATAAAACCACGTTTCCGAAGGTTAGGTCATTGCGTCAATCAGTGGCTTGGGAAGACAGCCGAATCGTGCCAGAACGGGTTACGGATTGGCGGGTTGTGACGGTGGCTCGCGAGAAGCGGGGCATCGCTGCGGTCTCGGCCCGCGTTCGTGTCGACTGATTTCGGACCGTTTCCTCCTTTTGTCGGGTGTTGGCCGATGCTGACGGGGATGCTCTATTTATAGGGCAAGAACCCTTCCAACCTGAGCAGAGCGATCGTGAGAACCTCAGAATCAAACAAGAATGCGGCGATGCCGGCCGACCTCGAGGTCAAAGACGCGCAATTGATCTTTAACTCGGTTTGGAAGGAGCTTGAGGCGAAGTATGGCAGAGCTAATCTGCACTTTCCCAAGGAGCTGATTCTTCTGGGCGGGGCGCCAGGTTCTGGAAAAGGAACCAATACAAATTTTATTCGCGAAGTGCGCGATATCTCTGAGCGTCCTGTGGTCGTCAGCGAACTGCTCAATAGTCCCGAATCTGAGGCGATCAAGGCGCGGGGTGGTATGGTTGGGGACCGCGAGGTGGTTAGCCTTGTGTTCCGAAAATTACTTGAGCCAGGTTATCAGGGTGGGGCGATTCTAGATGGATTTCCACGCACCAAGGTGCAGGTGGAATGCCTCAAAATGCTCTACGATCGCATGAACCTCCTTCGTCGTGAATTTGCTGACAGCCCCCAGTTGGTTCATTTTAAGCAGCCGACGTTTCACATCATGGTGCTTTTTGTCGACGAGGCTGAGAGCGTGGCGCGACAGCTATCTCGTGGCCGAAAAACCATTGCCCACAATGAAGAGGTTCGCGAAAGCGGGATCGGTAATGTCTGGGAGGAAAGGCCCACCGACTTCAATGAAGATTTGGCGCGGGATCGATACCGTGTGTTCAAAGAAAAAACCTACGATGCACTTGTGTCGTTGAAGCAGCTTTTTCACTACCACTTCATCAATGCTCAGGCACCGCTCGAAGTAGTACAGGAAAATATTCTTCGTGAATTGGAATATCAGAGTTCGCTGGAATTGGATCCTCGAACATTCCACTCGCTGCAGGCAATACCGCTTGCGAGTGAAATTGTCAGTCACGCTCGGCGTGAGTTGGTTACGCGGTTGGACGAATACGAGATTGAACATACGGAATTGTTCCACAAAGTGGTCCGCTTCATTGAAGAACAGATGATGCCGATCGTTGTCCGCCATGCGATCTCCGGTCACGCTGATATTAACTCAGAGGATCCGCTGTGGCAGGAACATGAAGCGTTGGCCATGTTGATCGACGTCTTTTCAGAACGCGGTTACCATGCAAGTGTCGATATTTGGAGACACGACGTGCCTGAAAAAATCAACAGCGACGGAGAGGTCGTTTACCATCGCAAAAAAGTGTATCGGATCACTGTGCGGTTCAAAGGATCTGAAATCCGCCGCGGTGGCTGAACCGCTGTAGGATGAACGGAACGTCGCGATTGCGGATGCTTGACAGTCCGGCTATTGGCCTCTTCGCCTCTAGCAATCGAGGTGATCGTAATGACTGTCGATCAATCCTTTCGCCCGCAGTTCTTCCCAGATTGCGGGATTCGGTTGGTTGGTAGCTGCTGCCACCATTGAACCTACGCGATTGGCTTGGCTGGTACTTAGTGCGACCGACGTGACCGCTGGGTGGGACACCCCAAAAGCAACAGCGACGTCATAGGGGCTCAAGGCGAATTGTTGGCATGCCGCGGTGAATTGTTGACGCCATTCAAGACACTTTGCATCATTTGCATCGGCTGGATCAATTTCCCGGTAGTCAAGGAACTTACCACCCACCAAAAAACCACCGTGTGTTACAGCGGAGTTGATGAGGGCGATGTTGCGGCGGTGCAGTGAACTGATGAAATCGAGCAGTTCAGGTGGGTGGTGCATGATCGTGAAGCTATTGGCCATCATGACCCAATCAAAACGGCAGTGTGCATCAAGTTCGCGAACGATCCGCCAATCCTTGGCTCCAATTCCAACTCCTGCAACTTCGCCAGCATCCCGCAATTTCTCCAAGCCTCGGTAGGCACTGCAGATATCATCGAGCCGACGGTTTCGGTCTTTGGCATTAGTAGCCGCCGCCAAATATTCATCGGGGTCGTGAACGCTCACCAGCTTTGGCGTGTATTTGCCGAGCATTCGGCAACCGTCTTCATGGCAGCGTAGTATTCCGTCGTGACTGACGTCTTGCACCGCGTCGTGTTTAAGATCGACCCAGACTCCAGGCTCAAATGTCGGTTCGTTGCCTTCCAGCGGCGTGCGTCTCCATGCAAGTTTGTTGCTGATGATCACTTCATCGGGGTTGATGTTGAGAGCAGCCAAATCGCGTCCCAAGACTTCGAGCGATAGCCCCGCACCGTACTTGCCAGCCGTGTCGATCGCGACCGGCTTGGGGATCTGCTCAAACCACTCGCGAATCAGATCCAGCTTCTGTTCGTCGGTCATGGCGACAAACAAGTTACCCAAGCACGTCGCACCAAAGACCACACGCGGCATGTCGAGAGCAGTGTTGCCAAATTGCTGGTGCGTCATCGTGTTCTGATCCTCAAAAGGTAAGAATTGGGCCGTTGCTTGCTACCAAGCCACCTGTTGGTCATGATGCGTCTTGTTCAACCACCGTCTGGTTCCTCCAGACGCCTCCTTTTCTCAAAACAATTCGTTGCTAAAAGGTGGTACTTGGCACAGAGAACGAAGACTCACTCCATACCGCTGCGAAGAGCGTCTAGGTGGCGGCCGAAGTGATCGTCGAGCACTTCTGTGTAGGTGTCCGGGTGGCTGGTGAGACAGTCGTGGACAATTTTGCCAAGCTTTGCGTCTGTGAGTACCGACCCAAAGGTGCAGTGAAGTATCTGACGCCCAGGCTTGGTAAAGCCCTTGCCGACAGGAACATCACTCCACATTTCCAGATATTCACTCTCAAGCGTCGCGTCGTCTGCCTCGCTTGTGAGCGGTGCATCGGCTAGTGTTGCTGAAACGTGGTAGGTGGCCTTGTCGGTTTCGTATCGACCTCGCGAGAAGTCAATGATCTCACGGAATGCTGAGGGGTCATGGCGAGCAACGACACGCAATGCTTCCAGGTAGCTGGTGCCAGCCGTTTTAACGTGAAAACGACCTTGAGTTGCATTGGCTAATAGACCGTACATCGAAACTTTGTCGCTTCCGCTGTGGAGGCTCAGTTTGTAGGGGCCGAGCGCGTCCGCCACAGCAGCGTGGTCTTTCAGCGAAACATGCAGTGCGTCCAAATCACCAATGAAATCGATCCCTTTTTCGAAATCCCCGATGAAACGCGGTGCGAGGCTAACTAATTTCATGCCGCCTTTGAGGCATTGGTCTGCGATGATGTAATGCTCGGCCAAAGTGGTGGGCTGATCTGTTTCATCAACCGAAAGTTCGATCTCATAATCATTGCCAGACGTTTCATTGACTGTCTTGATATAATCGCCAAGTTTCAGTGCTCGTGTGATTGCCTTTCCATATTTGACTGCAGCCCGCATGCACGCTTCTTCATCGAGTGAAACGACCGTGCCGGTTCCAAGTTTGACAGTCTTGCCGAGGTAATCTTCGAACCATGGTGCTTCACTACGATTTTCTGCGAAGGCAGCTCGCAGCTTTGCTTCGTCATAGTCGTCTGCTTGTTGGTCCACATCATCAGATGGGTCGATAGTGAAGAAGGTGAATCCCACGGCAGCGGTAACATCCACATCCTCAGGGACTTTCAGATGGTCTGCATCTGCACCGATGGGCCCGGTCCATCCCGCATCTGCGGCACCGTTCATGGCATCGTCCATGACTTCCTGCGGAGTCCGCTGGGTGCGAGTCATCTCGCGAATGGATTGTTGGGGGTAGATCGCTTCAATGCCAGCACCGCAACGCTTCATGGATGCCACATGCCCTGGGGTGGCAAGGCCGGTGCGGTCACCAAATCCAAAACTCGGTGCCAAGCCCAGTGCTACACATTTCTTAGTCATTGATTTTCTTTCAGAAGCCGCTGATACACCTGTCGGTGCAGCGATAGGATTTTGGGAAAGTTTTTGCTTGTATGTCGGTCGGTTGGCTGATCCTCGGATCGGCCTTTCCATTTTGTTTGTCTTAGCCGCGGTGGTAACACGGGAATCAGGTTGTTACTTCAATGATTGCTTTGATAACACCGGTTTCGGGCTTGGTGTAGGATTCGAAGTCTGTCAGCACCCCGTCAAAACTGGTGCGATGAGTGATCCACGGATCAGTATTGATGGTTCCGTCCTCAATCAAGCTGATGATGCGTGTGAAATCTGGTGGTAACGCGTTGCGTGATGCGAGAATCGAAGCTTCGGGGCGGTGCATGACTGGATGGCGAAAAGACACCTCTTCGGTCGTGATTCCTACGTAGACAAGACGCCCGGTCGGGGCGATGTAGGCAAGAGCTCCTGCCATGGAGTGTTTGTTACCTGTGGCATCAGTGATCACACGATACATGTCACCCCCGGTTATCCTCTCCATCTGTTCTTGTTCGGATCCATCGCCCTTGTATAGCACGGTGTTTTTGATTCCGTAGTTGTCGCGGACAAAATCAAGGCGGGCTTGATTCATG
>CAXGRW010000271.1:0-7219 GCA_964012125.1 uncultured Rhodopirellula sp. | reverse complement strand
AGGAACACACAGAAATCCCCTTACAGTCGTCTGTAGTTTCGGGATTTCTGACTTACAATGTGAATTGGCACTCCCCTGCCTCAATGCTTTCTGCCCCATGTTTCCTTCCTCACGAGAAATAATATGCCCCGTGCACTGTGGACCCCGGTCCTGATTGCCTGTTTTACGCTGATTCTGTCCTCTGCCGCTCACAGTGAAAAACCGAATGTGGTTGTGATCATGGCGGATGACCTCGGTTACGGTGATCTGTCGTGTTACGGAGCAACCTCACTGGAAACGCCCAACATCGATCGGCTCGCTGCTGGCGGATTACGATTCACCAACGGTTATTGCTCGGCATCCACGTGTACCCCGACTCGCTATTCGATGTTGACCGGCACCTACGCCTTTCGTGGTGAGCGCACGGGCATCGCACCACCAACTGCTCCTGCGATCATCAAACCAGGAACCGAGACGGTTGGCACCTTGCTTCAGCGAGCGGGCTATGCAACTGCCGTGGTTGGAAAATGGCACCTCGGTCTTGGTGGACCAGAAGGTCCGGACTGGAATGGCGACCTGAAGCCAGGCCCACTCGAAATTGGCTTTGACACTTGTTTTCTGTTGCCCACCACCAACGACCGTGTACCACAAGTTTATGTTCACGACCATCGCGTGCCGAACCTCGATCCCAAAGACCCTTTGTGGGTGGGCAGGAAAAAACCCAGCCCCGATCATCCCACCGGTCAATCACATCGCGACACGCTTAAGATGGACTGGTCCCATGGCCACAATGCGACCATCCATAATGGCATCAGTCGGATAGGTTTCTATACAGGTGGACATGCTGCCCGATTCCGCGATGAAGATCTTGCTGATAAATGGGTCGAGAAATCGGTTGAGTTCATCGAGGAGCATCAAAAAGAACCTTTCTTCCTTTTCTTCTCGTCACATGACATTCATGTTCCACGAATTCCACACGAACGTTTCCAGGGAAAAACCTCATTAGGTTTTCGGGGTGATGCAATCGTCGAACTCGATTGGTGTGTGGGGGAATTGGTGAAAACGCTGGATCGCTTGAATCTGACCGAAAACACCTTAGTCGTGTTCTGCAGTGACAACGGTCCAGTGATGGACGACGGCTACAAAGACGAAGCCCTTGAGAAGGTTGGGGATCATCGCGCAGGTGGCCCATTCACAGGTGGAAAATACAGCATCTACGAAGGCGGCACACGCACTCCCTTCATCACATCCTGGAAAGGACGCATTGCTCCGGGAACCAGCGATGAAGTGGTCTGCACCATCGACCTGGCAGCCAGTCTGGCTGCCTTGACCGACCAGACACTTACTCCTGACGGATACCTCGATAGCTTCGACGTGATTGGCGCGATGCTTGGCGACAAAGACGCCAAAGGTCGTGATCATCTGGTACAGCAAGACAATGGCAGCAACGGAACTCTGGCACTACGAAGCGGCAATTGGAAACTCCATCGTTACGGTAAGAACTTTGCACGTAACGTTGTGGTTGAGAAACAGTTGGCGAACACCAAGGTGCCAAAACTTCAGCTTTTCAACCTGGAAGAAGATCCTTCCGAAAAGAAGAACGTTATCGCTGAACATCCTGAAGTTGCTGAACGACTGAAGAAACAGCTTAATGAGATCGTTCAATCAGGCCGCAGTCGTTCTTGAGTGACTCTGAGTTTCCTGATATCCAAATACACTTCACGGCCATCAGATGTTTCTGATGGCCGGCAGGATTATGATCCGGAGCTTGGTAGTGAACCAACGCTCCATCATCGATGGCGAACCACTAAGGAATCACAGGAACAAGTGGTGTTTTGCCATCGTCTGGTGAAACTGGATACAAGGCTTGGTGTGTTTCCAACCCTGACTTCAGTTTTCCAACCATTTCTCGCAACACTACAGGTTCCTGATCCGCAAGATTGGTCGATTCGAACGGGTCTGACGCAAGATTGTAAAGCTGGTAGTGTCCACCCTCGGATCCCTTTGACGGAATGTAGTGATAGATCACTTTCCAGTTTCCGTCGCGGTAAGTTGTGAAATAGTCGCTTCGATGAGGCGAATGCGGATAGTGCATTAGAAAAACTTCATCGCGTGAATCATCAGGTCCGGCAGTCAGCAGTTTCGACAGGTCGACCCCGTCAACAGCATGATCTCCGGGTGATATAGCTCCAGCCACTTTCGCAATCGTGGGATACAAATCCTGCACCGTAGCAACTTGTGTTTGCAGAGTCCCCGGTGGAATGACAAGCTGTTTCTGATTCCCGTTGTTCGCATTCTCTTTGGCCCATGCTGCAATGAAGGGAACTCGCATGCCACCTTCGTAGTGGGCACCTTTTTTACCGCGAAGTGGAGCGGCACAAGCTACCGCGTGCTGATGCCCCAAGGGAGCATCAGAACCATTGTCACCCAGAAAAAACACAAGGGTGTTCTCTGATACTCCCAAAGCACCAAAGTGATCCAGCAAGTCGCCAAGTGACTTGTCCATTCCTTCGATCAGCGTTGCAAATGCCTGAGCATTTTTAGACTTACCAGAATCTTTGTAGTGGTCAGCAAATCGGGGGTCTGAGTGAAACGGTGCATGCACAGCATAATGTGACATGTACAAATAGAATGGCTTTCTTTTCTGAACCGATTCCGAAACCCGTTTCTTGGCTTCAAGCGTGATCGCCTCGGTCAAAAACGTTTCCGAGCCATGGTATTTCTTCAAGTGAGGCACAGCGTGATGTGAACGCTTGGTGCCTTGGCCATAATTTTCTTCGCCATAATAACTACCGGGCGCACCAAACGATGCTCCGCCCACATTCACATCAAATCCGAGATTCAACGGTTCGGAACCTTCGGAATCATCTGGCCCAAAGTGTCCTTTTCCCACATGGATCGTCTGATAGCCCACTTTGCGTAGCAACCTCGGCAGGGTCACATCGCTACTCGTCAATCCTTTCCAATTCCAATCCGGTGGACCATGAGGTCCGCGATTGTCATTTCGCGGATTGATCCAGTTAGTCGCATGGTGCCTGGCTGCATTTTGCCCGGTCATGATCGATATCCGCGTCGGCGAACAAACGCTCATCGCGTAAAAATTGTTAAACCGCACTCCCTGAGCAGCCAACCGCTGCATATTGGGCGTTCGATAATAATCATTCAGCGGGTAACGCTTTGGTTGTCCCTTGTCATCGGTCAGGAATGGCACCGAGGTGTCCATCACTCCCATGTCGTCTACCAGAAAGACAACAATGTTGGGTGCGGTCTGTGCGGCGTTGGCGACAGCACCACCATTCCACAGTGTTAAAGCGACAAAGATAGTCAGGCTGGCAACCAGCAATGTTTTGATATTCATGCCGATATCATAACCCGCGTTGTGTGATTCATGCTAATGCATACCGCGCACGAAATTCTCGACCCAACAATGATGAACCAGCAGGCTTTGCAGATACGAGTAACAACGCAATGCAGAGATCCCACGACAGAACATCCGAATTCCGACGAACGGTCATGCGATTTTCCGTATAAGCCATCCCGCATCAAGCAGTATTATTTTTTGGCCGGCATGCCAAGAGCTTCGCGATAATCGATCCGCATGGATGGTGATTTCTCTGATTTGTCCTTCAGAAAATGTTCCATCCATCGGAGCATGCGAAGTTTTAGTCCAATCTTGCTGCTGCTTTGCGATTACCGTGCCCTTCTCCCTCATACAGCACCAATCGAACCGGTGCTTGATTTAGTGTTTTGAGATGCCGATGAAATTCCAGTGACTGAGAAAGATGGACACAAGGATCTTCTCTTCAGTGCATAATAATATTGGCTTCTGATTCTCTTGGATGTGCCGAATCGGACTGCTCTCCAAAAAATAGTCCCAGTCATCCCACAGATGTTTACGGTGGTGAACCAAAACATTTCGTCAGGAATGTCAGTGGTGCCCACCTTCGAAACATTGTCGCTGATCCCAACAAACATCACGCTGGCAGCGAAGCGATCAGAATAGAATGTCGAACACCAAACTGACGCATAACCACCGTAGGAACCGCCAGTCACACCCACCGTATCAGGTGCAGTGATCCCAGCAGAGATCAGATGACCGACACAAGCGATCAAGTCACTGAACTCCTTACCAGCGGCATCGGATTGACCCATCATCGAAAACTCAACACCACGACCGGTGCTACCTCGATAGTTCGGATAGAACACAGCAAATCCACGTCCTGCAGCGACTTGGCCGAGATGAGAATAACTGGTCAGCCACGCGTTGGACTCATGCGACTCGGGACCACCGTGAACATAGATGATGGTGGGATATATTTTACCTGCCTGATAATTCAGCGGGTAAATTAGGATGCCTTGTAATTCCAAGCCATCTCCTCCTTTCCAAGTAACGACCGTTTGCCGTGCGAATTTTTTCTCCTTGAGCCATGGATTCGTATCAGTCATGCGTTGTGGCTTTGCACTGGCTTTGGCAGACACGAAAATCTCAGTCGGGAATGTCGCGGCACTGCCTAGAAAGGCACAGGCGGTCTGATCCTCGGATGCAGAGAATTCTTTAAACACCGGATCTCCATCACCGCCAGTGCCAACGAGGTCGGTAGTTTCGCCATCTAGATTCACTGTTCCAAATCGGGATGTCACGCCCTCGGCAGCCAGCCAGTACAAAGTGGAACTGTCTCTCCAAGAGATCGTGTGCACATGCGCTTTCAATCCGGGGATCAGATCGACCAATCCAGATTCCTCGTGCACCGGTGTGACCATCAAGCGACCTTCTTCTGGATCATGGATATCGGCGGCCGAAACAATCGTGAGATGTTCGCCACCAGGCCTCCAACTGACTTGTCCCAATTTGCCGGGATTATTTAGTGGACGAATGATTTTGCCTGACTCAACATTGACCACAAACACACGTTTCTGCATGTAGCTGTCGTCGACCGAGGGTGTGGGTGCAAGGATCACCATCAGTTCCTCACCATTGGGACTCCAGGAAGCTCCGATCGCCGATCCCTTCAGATCCAGATTTCGCGGTTTGCTCTTTTTGGCATTCCGATCTGCTTTTTCTGCCAGAGCGGAAACCCAGACTCGAGTCGGTATCCAATCTTCTTCATAGATCTCCTGATCAAAACCATCGTCTTCGAGATCCTAAATCTCGTCATCCTGCTCCTCCTTGGCAAGAAATACGACATGCTTTCCATCACTGGCAAGCTCGAAACCACCCATGGAGGTTGGCCCGCTAAGAACTCGTACTGATTCGCCTCCATCGACCGGAATCCGATACAGCGACTTGGTTTTATCCTTGGCTCGCTTGGATGTGTAATAGATCGATCTTCCATCAGGCGACCACTGAGGCGAACTGATCGCAACCTCACCGGTGATGAAAGGCCGACTCGAACCGGACTGACGATTCATCACATGCAACTCAGACCACGCAGAACCATTCTCATCCTTCAGCGGACGCCGCGGCACTGACTTCAAATACGCAACATGTTTACCGTCTGGTGACATTTCTGCCGCAGTCACCTACTCCAGATGGGCAATGTCCGTGGGTTCAATCAAATCATTGTTCTGCCCCAAAACAAGATTAGGGACCAACCCTAGAAAAGCACCAAACAAGCAGGATCAGGATGACGACGCAACATTTTCGAAACCTTATTCAAAGAACCAAAACAGGCTGCGTAACGGAGCTGGCAGAATTAATAGTTCCACAGTCTACCAAAGCTGAATAGATCGCACGCTACCGCTTAACCCATCTCGGAATCAAGCCAGCCCGAATCACACCTTCCCAATGCCCACAAGACTGCGAAAAATGCAGTCATTTTTAAAATGCACATCGATGATGCCCTGCCCTTCAAGACGCTAGAATGTGTGGCCCTGCCATTGCCCGTTATCGCAATTCCCGTTGAAACGAGGTCAATCATGAGACTGTTGATTCTGACTGGACTCTTAGCTCTTCTATCCGCATTTCCTGTCCTCGGCCAATTACCGGCAGGCAAGATACTGGATCCCGAGATTGAGAACCGTGACGCAATCGAAGTGTCACTTCAGAATCCAAGTCTCAACCGCGGAATTGTAGGTGTCATTGGCATCACAGCAGACGAGGTCGATTCACTTTTTAAATTGTGCGAACGGGAAGGGCTGATCGTATTTGTGCAAACTGATGATCAGGGACTCGCAACAAGAATCCGCACTCGCGCGGATGCTGCCAAGCTACTCGGCCAACTACTGTTCGTCGAAACCGGATCACTCAAACACATTCACCTCGGAAACAACGTCGCCGACCGGATCGTGGTCAGCGAATACCTTGGTAAAAAAATTCCGGAAACGGAAATCATGCGTGTGTTGCGACCTCAAGGAATTGCAACGTCTGCTGGCCAACAACGAATCAAACCTGTTCCGTCGGGCACCGACGATTGGTCGCACCCCTACCACGGTCCTGACAACAATCCCCAATCAGATGATCAATTAGTCCGCGGCAACTTTCGCACCCAATTCATTGGTTACCCGAAATTCAGCCCGATGCCAGAACAGACGGTCATTGCCGGTGGACGCATCTACAAAGCCATGGGACACATCGCGCACAAAGCCAACCAGAATGCGATGCTCAACAAGTTGCTATGCATCAATGCCTACAACGGGATGATTCTGTGGCAACGAGATCTTTCTCCGGGGTTCATGCTTCACCGCAACACCATGGTGGCAACGGACGATGCCTTATATATGGGTGACCACGAATCATGCAAGATTTTTGAGGGTGAAACAGGCGAACTGAGAGACGAAATCAAAGTAGAGTCCAAGATCAGCGATGGCCCCGTTTGGAAATGGATGGCCATGCGTGATGGAGTTCTGTATGCCCTGGTTGGTAATCCGGAAGTCAAAATCGAGACACAGCGGGCAATCCGACGCGGTCTCGGTCACTGGCCTTGGGGAATGTGGGATGGGCATGATTACAGTGATCCGCGAACATCATTCGGGTTTGGAAGAACACTGGTTGCTCTCGACCTGAAAACCAAAGAACGAATTTGGGATTTCCGCGATGAGGAATTCTTGGACGCGCGTGCAGTGTGCATGAATGACACGCGGATCTTCTGTTACTGTCCCGGTAAGTTTTTAGCGGCCATCGACCGCTATACAGGTAAATTATTGTGGAAGAACAGCGATAAGGATTTACTGGACGCCATCGATGGACAGGAAAAGGCGCAGCACTATATCACCGGCTATGCGACGACCTGCTACATCAAGT
>CAXGRW010000270.1:0-7250 GCA_964012125.1 uncultured Rhodopirellula sp. | reverse complement strand
CCGGAGACCAAATCAAAAGGCAAGCATTGGGCTTATGCAGCAATCAAGCGTCCTGGCCTTCCGGCTCATGTAAAGACTGAAACTGTGATTGATTATTTCATTAATCAAGAACTTGAGAAGCACGGTTTGGTTGCAAACCCCAGAATGCAGCCAGTTTCGGTTGCTCGGCGTGCATCTCTGGCATTGATTGGATTGCCACCCACGCCCAGCGATGTCGAGCAATTTGTTGCGAACAGCAATGCGGCATCTCAGCAGGCCTACTCATCACTGGTTGATCGGCTATTGGCGAGTCCCCGCTATGGAGAACGGTGGGCGGTTCCATGGTTGGATCTCGCACGGTACGCCGACAGTAATGGATTTCAAGCTGATCAGATTCGTGATAACTGGGCGTATCGTGATTGGGTCATTCGAGCTTTCAACAAGGGCATGCCGTTCGATGAGTTTGTGACGGATCAGTTGGCTGGTGATTTGCGTCCCAACGCAACTTCTGATCAGCGGATTGCCACGGGGTTCCATCGCATGACCACCTGTAACGTTGAGGCTGGTGTGCATCCAGAAGCGAATCGTGTCAATCAGGTGGTCGATCGTGTTAACACCACCGCAACAGTGTTCCTTGGGACAACGCTGGAGTGTGCTCAGTGCCATGATCACAAGTACGATCCTTTTTCACAGAAGGACTACTATCGATTCTTTGCATACTTCAATAATACTCCATTGGAAGTCAAGCAGACTGCTGGGGTGACGTGGGATTTTTACGGTCCCAAAATGGACCTGCCGTTGGATCAGAATCAAAAACAGAAAATCGACGATCAGAATGCTGAACTGAAACGTTTGCGTTTGAAACGGGAACAACTTGCACGTGAATCGGACTCCCAATTTGAAAATTGGTTAACGCGGTTGAGAAATCAGCGGTCGCCGCTTTGGGAGCCTGTGACATTGGTTGATTTTCAGACTTCGGGTAATGAGAAGTTCAGTGTCCAGTCTGACGGTGCCGTTTTGTTGACCGGAGAAGTTCCACCTACGGTCGACCACACTTTCGTGTTGCAACCACCCGCTAAGCCAATCACGGCAATACGTGTCGAGTTATTGACGGATGATGCAATTCCGGGATCCGGGCCCGGGCGTGGTGAGGCAGCACGGCCCAACGTCATTCTCAGTGAAGTGACTTGTAAAGTCATGAGTGGGGAAGAAGAAAACAAAGTTGCTCTTTCAGCGGCGGTAGCGGATTACTCTCAGGCCAATTGGGATGTTGCCAGAGCGATCGATGGCGATCGTAAGACGGGATGGGCGATTGGCGGGCAGTTTGGGAAACCGCATTGGGCGGTATTCCTGCTTGCCGAACCATTGTTGCTTGACCCCGATTCCCAAAGTTTGAAAGTAAGTCTTGGGCAGTATTTTGGTTCTGGACGCGTCGCAGGCAAACCACGGGTCTCAGCCAGTACCCAACCTGCGGATCTGCTGCGTTTGCCTGAAGCCTTACGCAGTATCTTCGACGAAAAGAAGCTGTCGAAGCAGCAGCAAAAGAAGCTGCGGAAGGAATTCGACAAAGCTGATAAACGCCTGCTGAAATTAGACCAGTCCATTGCCCAAGTGGAGCAGGAACTGAAAAAGTTGGTGCCAGAGACGACATTGGTCATGCAGGAAATGGAAAGCCCTCGCGAGACTTTTGTCATGCTTCGGGGCGACTATGAATCTCGTGGCGATCCAGTGCGCGCCATGACGCCTGATGCCCTACCTCGAGACAGAGAGCTTGTCGCTACCGGTGATCGTATGGAGTTGGCACGTTGGCTGACGTCAGCCGACAATCCTTTGTTGGCTCGGGTGACGGTAAATCGGTGGTGGGCAGAAATCTTTGGTGTGGGACTCGTTCCAACGTTGGAGGATTTTGGTACGCAATCCGAGGCGCCAAGTCATCCCGAGTTGTTGGACTGGTTGGCGAGTGAGTTGATTGAATCGGGATGGTCGATGAAGCATATTCACAAGTTGTTGGTGACATCTGATGCGTTTCAGCGATCCGTAGAACTGACCGAGCTCATGATGGCAAATGATCCTGTTAATCGTTATTTAGCAAGAGGCCCGCGATTCCGAGTTCCCGCAGAAATGATTCGTGATAACGCACTGGCGATCAGCGGTTTGTTGTCGAAGGAGATGTACGGCCCACCAATCATGCCGTACCAGCCAGACAAGATTTGGCGAAGCGTTGGGCGTAATCAGCCGAAGTGGGTTGCTGCGAAAGATGAGAACCGCTTTCGACGCGGGGTTTATGTGGTTTGGAAGCGAGCCGCCCCGTACCCCAGCTTTATCAACTTTGATGCGCCTGACCGTGGCACTTGTACTGTCAGTCGCGGACGAAGCAATACTCCGCTGCAGGCACTCACACTTTTGAATGATCCAGCCTATGTAGAGATGGCTCTGGCATTGGCTGATAGGATCATCAGTGAATCGCCTTCGACCGATGATCGTGAACGTGTGCGGTACGCAATCAAGCTGGCTGTTTCGAGAGACGCAAAAGAGCATGAGGTTGGCATTCTTGTCGGCTTGCTGTCGAGAGAACGTGCCGAGCTGAAAAACCAGCCGCAGATGGTTAAGGCGAGGACGACGATAACAGTTCCCACGTTGAAATTGCGCTCAAGCGATATGCAAGAATTGGCAGCTTGGTTTGCTGTCGCTAATGCGATTTTGAATCTCGATGAAACCATGAATCAGTGAGCTCCTGTAGAGTCATGAATGTATTGCCGACGTCATTGGGAAGAAGAACTCTGTTTCAGCGAGCGGGGTTTGGGCTGGGGGGAGTCGCACTCACTCAGTTACTGCGACAAGCCGGTGCCGACTCACCGGTGGGCGGCAACGGGAAAAAGGCAGGATCCGTTGGTCATCAGCCACATTTTCCCGCCAAAATCAAGAATGTCATCTATCTGCACATGGTGGGGGCTCCCAGTCACCTTGATCTTTTTGATTTGAAGCCGGAATTGCAGAAACGATCTGGTGAAGACTGCCCCAAGGAATTGTTCGAAGCCGGGAAATTCGCCTTTGTACGGGACCTTCCGACACTTCTGGGGACGCCTGACAACGCGAAGCACCGATTCACGCGTTCAGGAGATTCGGGTTTGCCCATCTCGAATCTGCTGCCGAATTTGCAAGGTGTTGCGGATGAATTGACACTCATCAAATCGCTGCACACCAATGAGTTCAATCATGGCCCGGCTCAGATGTTCATGTTGAGTGGTTTTGGTCAGTTTGGTCGGCCCAGCGTTGGTTCATGGGTGAACTATGGGCTTGGGTCTGAGAACGAAAATTTGCCGGGGTTCGTTGTGCTGATTACGGGAAATGTTTTGGGAGCTGGTAGTCCAGCTTGGGGTAGCGGATTCCTGCCGAGTGTTTATCAGGGTGTAGAGTTTCGCTCTCAAGGCGATCCGGTGCTGTTTCTTTCGAACCCCAAGGGTGTTGAGCCGAGTTCACGCAAACGAATCATTGACACGGTCAATGCGATGAATCAGGCCCAGTTGGCAGATGTGGGTGATCCCGAGATTGCGACCCGCATCAGTCAGTACGAATTGGCGTATCGAATGCAGACATCCGTGCCAGAATTGATGGACATTTCTTCGGAGTCCAAGGCGGTGCACGAGTCCTACGGAACACAGCCCGGTAAGAATAGCTTTGCCAATAATTGCCTGCTAGCGAGACGATTAGTCGAACGCGGGGTGCGATTTGTGCAACTGTTCGATCAGGGGTGGGATTCGCACAACTCCGTCTTCTCAAATGTTGCTAATAAAGCCAAGCAGGTCGACCAACCCGTTGCCGCGCTGATTCGTGATTTACGCCAACGAGGTTTATTGGATTCAACCTTAGTGGTGTGGTCGTCCGAGTTTGGCAGGACGCCGTTTGCACAGGGAACAAAAAACGTAGATAAGGCGGGCCGCGATCATCACAAAGATGCTTTTACGGTGTGGGTCGCAGGCGGTGGCACCAAAGGCGGAATGAGCTTCGGCGAAACCGATGACCTGGGGTATACCATTGCTGAGAATCCAGTGCATGTGCACGACTTCAATGCCACTTTGCTGCATTTGATGGGAATGAATCACGAGAGATTGACATTCCGATATCAAGGACGCCAGTATCGCTTGACCGATGTTGAGGGCAAAGTTGTTCAGCAAATCCTGAGTTAAGCGGTCGCGTTTGTGGCTTTCGAAATGCGTGTTTTTGTCAACGCTAGGTCAGGACTTTAGCAACGCTCGCCAGCAACTCACGGCTAACGTCTTCGGGTGACTGGTCTGCGTCGATGATTGCAGTTGATTGGCTGCTGTGTGGTAATTGTTCCAGAAATCCTTGCCGAACGGCCTCCATGTAGTCGACCCCTCGGCTTTCCATGCGATCTGTCTCGTTACCGATTCGTTCCATCGAGCGTTGGGCTGGCATGTCGAGCAGGATTGTCAGATCAGGGACCACTCCACCGTTAGCCAGGCGTCCCATTTGCCAAAGCAAGTCAGGCGAGACTTTACCTCCTACGCTTTGGTAAACCACGTTGGCAAGCAGGAATCGGTCGGAAACAACAGTCTTGCCATCGGCGAGTGCTGGTCGAAGGATCGTTTCCACCATTTCGCAGCGACTGGCCATGAACAACATTGCCTCGGTGCGTCGATGAAGTTCCAGATCACTCTCGAGCAGAATTTGTCGCAGTCTCGCGCCAATTTCCGTCGTGCCGGGATCACGAACTAGAAGAGTTTCATGCCCCTGTTGTTCGAGGTAGCTGATGAGTCGCTCGATTTGAGTTGACTTTCCAACACCGTCAATGCCGTCAAGTGTGATGAACATGCCGCAGTTTCAAAATGAGCAATGGAATGGTGTATCGAATTTGTATTTGTATCGACACAGTTGATGGTGAGGCACGGGTTACAAAAATCAGCGAAGCGTTGCGGCCTTGCAAGGTTGGTTTGAGGCCTCAGTTCCCCTGTGCTGATTGACCACCACCGTACTTGCTGAACTTGTCGGGGCCGCCAATGATTGGCAGGTGTTGATATTCGGTGATCAGCCAATCATCTCCCTCTTTTTCCATGTTCAGCAAGAGCTTCCGGGGAATTTGAGCGTTTTGGAGGGCGTTTGATCCTGTTCCGCTAACCTTAACCTTCACCATCATCTCAATGTCAGCTTGCGGTGGAAAGGTGTCGTCAATCACTCGGATCTTGTTGATCTGTGTAACCTTGGCCAGGTCGAATGTCCAGTTCTGCAATTCGAGCCTGGCGCGTGCTTCGAGTTCGGGATCCGCAATGACGGTGACAGCACTGTCGTGATCGTTGCGCTCCACTGCGTCCGCGAGCGTGTAGACGAGACGTTGAATTTGCTCGCGGTCTGTTTCAACCTGATTTGCAATGAACCAGGCCAAAGGAATCAGGGCCACGAAGACCAAGCCGGCGAGCGCGATTGGCTTGTTGCCGGTTCGCAGCCAACCATAAAGCAATCCGAAGCCCATCGCCCCCAGCATCAGCGAGACGATGAGCGGTTCTTCGGCAATCAGTCGAAACATGGGCGTTCAGCTCTCCAGTCGCGATTCGGGACTTTCAACGCTGGTAACGCCATCTCTCAACCTTCCGACTTGATCGATCACTTTTGTGGGAAAAGTGGTCCACCATAAAGTGCGGTGTCACCGAGCATCTCTTCGATTCTCAGCAGCTGATTGTACTTTGCCATGCGGTCGCTGCGGCTCGCGGAGCCGGTTTTTATTTGACCGGTAGACATTGCTACGGCAAGGTCTGCAATTGTTGAGTCTTCGGTTTCGCCGCTGCGATGGCTGGACACGGAAGTGTAATTGTGACGAGCTGCCAATTGGATCGAGTCAATCGTCTCGGTCAGAGTACCAATCTGATTCACTTTGATGAGAATGCTGTTTGCAATCCCTTCATCGATACCACGCTGCAAGCGTTCCACGTTGGTGACGAACAAGTCGTCGCCGACCAATTGGACCTTGTCACCCAATTTGTCAGTCAGCTTTTTCCAGGTATCCCAGTCGTCTTCGGCACAGCCATCTTCGATGCTGCAGATGGGGTATTTGGAACACCAGTCAGCCATGAAGTCGACCATCTCGTCGCCGGACAGTTGTTGTCCGTCGATTGAGTACTTGGCCGAATCGGCATCGTAAAACTCGGTGGAAGCTGCATCCAAGGCAATCCAAATCTGTTCACCAGCTTTGTAACCGGCTTGGTCAATCGCTTGCAGGATGACATCAAGGGCTTCCTGATTGCTTTTCAGGTCAGGAGCAAAGCCTCCCTCGTCACCTACCGAAGTGTTATAGCCCTTGCCCGACAGCACCTTCTTGAGATTGTGGAACACCTCTGTGCCGGCTCGCAGCGCGTCACTGAAACGCTCGAAGCCAAGTGGCATGACCATGAATTCTTGAATGTCGACGGAATTATCGGCATGTTCGCCACCGTTGATGATGTTCATCATCGGGGCAGGCAACAGCCGGGCACCCGCGCCACCAAGGTAGCGGTACAGCGGTTGGCCGGTGCAATGTGCGGCCGCATGTGCCGTGGCAAGCGAGACGCTGAGAATAGCGTTAGCTCCCAGTTCTTTCTTGTTGGGCGTGCCATCGAGTTCGATCATGGCCGCGTCGATCCCAGCTTGATCTGTTGCGTCCATTCCCTGCAAAGCATCGGCAATCTTGTCGTTGACGTTGCTCACTGCGGTCTGAACACCTTTGCCCATGTACATGGACTTATCGCCGTCGCGAAGTTCCCAAGCCTCGTGAACGCCTGTGCTGGCTCCACTGGGAACAGCTGCTCGGCCGTGGCTGCCGTCGCTGAGCAGAACTTCCGCTTCAACGGTGGGATTGCCCCGGCTATCAAGGATTTGACGGGCGTGAATGGCTTCGATCAGCGTCATGAGAACCTCTTCGAGATAACGAATTGACTGTTGGTTACGTTGTGTTGTTGGGCGGCATTTTGTTCAATGCACGTTTCAGTGGCTACCCGCCAACCGTTTTCCGGTGGCCCCATCTGCTCTTAAATGCCCTTGTGTTGTAATTTGGTCCCCTAACTGGCTTTTTTGCTAGATCTTTTACCCCTAGGTGGTGGCAATGTTTACAGGATTGGTCGAAGCGATCGGCGAAATAGCAGCGGTGACCGAACAACCGCCCGGACGACGCTTCACGATTGAGGCGGGCAAGTTGGCTGAGGATGCATCAATCGGGGACAGTATTTCCATCAATGGATGCTGTTTGACGGTAATTGCGATCGACGGGACCAAGCTTGATTTCG
>CAXGRW010000269.1:0-7253 GCA_964012125.1 uncultured Rhodopirellula sp. | reverse complement strand
TGAACGGGTTGGCGAGTCGGCTTACATGCGATCACTGGTGCCCTTGGTCAATGCCATGAAGGCGGACTCAAGATCAAGTTCTTCTTCCGAGAAACGACGCAAGTCGATGCCATTTTCGATAAGCAACTTGGGTAGCTCGCTGTATTCCTCAATTCCACTTTCCAGAACCACCCGCATCGCATCATCGCCCAGTTCACACGCTTGGACTTTCTCGTGTTCATTGAGCAACTGGGCGATGCTTTCCAGTTTATTTCGATCGGCTGGTTGGATGACCAGTACTGTATGTTCGCGAACCATCCGAATGACTTCCGCTTTGGTTGCGTTCTGTTTCAGTTCTCCTTTGTCAATGATGCCCACCTTGTTACACACGTCGGCGAGTTCAGGAAGAATGTGACTGCTGACGATGATGGTTTTTCCCATCTCGCCGAGTTTGCGTAACAGATTCCGCATTTCGATTCGAGCACGCGGGTCCAAACCGGACAGTGGTTCATCAAGAAGCAGAACCTGTGGGTCATGCAATAATGTGCGAGCGAGACCGAGTCGCTGCGT
Source organism: uncultured Rhodopirellula sp. (assembly GCA_964012125.1). Lineage (GTDB taxonomy): Bacteria > Planctomycetota > Planctomycetia > Pirellulales > Pirellulaceae > Rubripirellula. Next base: position 6,704 of record CAXGRW010000269.1, on the reverse strand, counting down.
TTGCCCACGCGATAGGGTGTTGGCAAAAGCATCACGTTTGAAATCTAAATCAACTACGTCGAGCATTTCGTCGACTCGTTTGCGACGATCCTGACCGCCAATCCGGTAGGAGGCAGCAAAAAACTCGAGATATTCGACAACAGTCATGTCGTCATACACGCCGAAGAAGTCAGGCATATATCCCACCAGTCGTCGGATCTCCTTGGGTGCGGTGTGGACACTGTGGTCGCACACATAAGCCTCGCCCCAAGTCGGCTCCAAGAGCGTGGCTATGATTCGCATGGTTGTGGTTTTGCCGGCACCATTGGGGCCAATGAAGCCAAACAGGTCACCTGCTTGCAAATCAAGATCAATGCCTTTGATCGCGAAAGCATCGCCATATTTCTTTGTCAGGTCAACGGTTTTAATCACGGCAGATTTCAGGCGTTATGAGGAGGTGATAGCCAGCGGCAACTGGCACTCGTTGATTTTTGTTTCAAACTCAGCAGGGTACACACCGCAGTGTTCAACGCTTGGTGCACCAAGCAGATCAACGTGGTCACTGATTGGTGTTCTTAAAGATCTTTTTCGCTTACTACAGGGAGCACGAGACGAATCATCGTCAGGCTTTTTCCATTCTTTTCAATCTCTGAGTCTCCGTCACTCAGTTCGAGGGTTGTCAATTCATCAGCCAGCCTGCCAATCAAAATGCAACGATCATCGGAGAGTGTGTGGCTGAGATCGAGCGATGCCAAAGCATCGTCACGCAGTCCTGTGTATCGGCTACCACCTACTGCGTTGTGGAACATCAGCATCTCCGCAACACGATCAGGAACTTCAACCGTTGATGGATCCCACTCCTCCGTGTCACGGCTGCTTTCTAATGCGGTTTGTCGAGACAATCGCCACCGAAAATTCTTTTGTCGCAGACTGTCAATGCGTTCAATGCAGCCGCCAGCAGGGAACCGAGTCTTCAATAAATAGGCCCAATTCCGATAAATCAGCATTCCGTCCAGAAGGTCAACAGGAAGTGGGTTCACTAACTCGCCCTTCAGTAGTTCGCTCCCATCGCGGCGTTGCAAGTTTGGATAGTTGGTGAGCTTGGGGGTGAATCGGAGAAGAGTTTGGACACTCTTGCTGCTTCTTGCGGCAAGCGGAGCACCAAGAATTGAATTCTGTAGCGGTCCCGAAGGGACGCTGGTGCTGTCGCCGCCACTCTGCTGCAGGCGAATGGTGTAGGGAGGCATCCGTGTGTCTTCGATTGCTATCTGGATACCCCCGTAAGTCTTGCCGGGATAGCCCAGCGGGCTTAGGAGTGATTGTTGAATTGAATCAGTTAGCTTGTCAAAGTTGGTCGACTCTTTGATGTCGATATCAAGCAAAGCAGCATCATGCGAGTAAATACAGCTTGCCTGAAATCCCCGGCCCACACCTGCAACCGCATCGATGTCAATGATTTCGACTCGATTGCATCGTGTAATGCCCGTTTTGTTATCGCTAGCTGAAAGGCTTCCGTTGAGATTGGGGCGTGCTTCGTACATCAGGACGAGTGTCAAAGCGATTGCCACGATGGGAAAGCTCAACCAACCAAGCAACGGGCGGCCCAAGAAGCGGTTGATCAACAGGTAATCAAGAGGACCAATCACAGCGATCAGAGCCATAAGGATTATGGAGACAACAGAAAAGCCGAACTGCCGTTTGACCTCGAACTGGTCAAGTGTCGCTCGAAGTTGACCTGCGAGGTCGCCGTAAGCTGTACCGCGATTCGTGATCGCGATGTCCTTCTTTTCCGGCAGCAGGATGTCACCGGTCAGTTGTGTCATCAAATCGAGACGTTCAGGCCATACTGTGAACATTTCATCATCAAGGTCGGCTGCAACCGCGGTAATTCGGCCAAACCCGAGGTTGTAAACCGCAGCCACAGGAAGGCTGACGCGTCGAGTTGTTTTACCTGTGATGAGAGCTGTTCCACGTTCTCTCGGTAAGCGAAGACCCGTGAAGTTTTTAAGCGGACTTTGCGTCGAGGTGTATGTCTCGATAGCGGACGGATCGATTGTCGTTGTTTTAGGTTCAGTGATCCCTAGCAGTTTTTGAAGCCAAGGGGCGGCTTTGAAAAGATCTTGGCATGATTCGCCAAGCGTGATGAAAAGATGCCCGCCACCGGTAATCCACTGTTGGATCGCAACACGTTGTTTTTTTGTCAGGGATCGCAGTAAATCAATTCCTGACGCGTTGATCATGATCATGTCGACGCCCTCGTACCCGAGCATCGAATCAGGAAGCTCCGTTGACTCCGTCACTTGGGAAACCGCGATCGAGGCGTCACGATTCAGTAGCTCGTTGGCTCCGACCTGGTCGACTCCCAGTGGATCGCCGATCACAACAATCCAGTTCATGTCCAGTGGAATCATGGCGGGGCCACGAGAGGGTGACCCGGTGGTAGGAAAGCGACCACTGGCAATCGTGGTGTCGCCATTTCGGAGGATGAGCGGGGCGGCTTCACTGCCCGGAACGGCGTACGCCCAATTTCCATCGGTTACGTCACCAACCTGCTCGTAAAGAACTTCGGATCCATCTCCATCACGTGTCTCCAACGTTGTGATGTTTTCAGATCCGGAATAACGAATGCCTGTCCAGACACCGACTCGGTAATGACCTTGAATCCCAAACTGGACCTCCGAAGACAGGTCGTCAGCGTCTGCGGTCCGGCCATCAGCCGATAACAGAAATACTGTGCAGAGCGTGGCACCGATCAAGTAAAGCAATTTCGACATTCAGACTTAAGTGTGCTTTAGGGCTTCTCGGAATTGGGGCATTCGCAAACCAGGCGGCTACAACCTGGACAACCATGGCCGTATTTGGCTTGCAATGCAGCGTTCAGGTCAATTTCGGCAACGTTCGCGATTGTCGCCAACCAAGCGATGACGTCCGCAAACTCTTCTGCCAAATTTTCTCGGTCGTCGCCTCGAAGTGCGGAGGCCAGTTCTCCGATTTCTTCCATCAACCACATAAAAGTGCCGTCTGTCCCGCGGGCAGCATCTTTTTCGTAGTACATTTGACGGATATGACGCTGGAGATCAGCAATCGACAGTTCGTCTGCAGATTCGGACGATGTTGGCATGAAATGGAGCGTGATTTGGGTATTTTGGAGGTCGGCAGGGTCTGAAGAGGACCCAGACGGATCATCATAGGCTGACGATCCGTGGGGAGACAGCAAGATATCCCGCTGCACGACCGCACGGTAGTCAACTACAGTGTTGGGGTCATTTTGGTTCCGTTCTTATTCGCTCATCTTGGTCAAATTTCTTGACAGAGTCGTCTAGACCGCAAAAAAAGCCCACCGAGGGCGTCGCGCATTCACCCTCAAACGTCGATTCATCTGCAGGCGAGGAGCGTGATGCGTTGCGCCGGCATCCTGCACTGGATGGCAGTGGATCTGGTCCGGGTGAAATAAAGCGTGCTGACCTCGCGGCACGGCAAAGCGATGGCTCGCCGGATCCCGGTGAATCAGATCTCAACGCTGAAAAGCCTGTGCCAAGTGGTCAATCTAATTCGGGGGCAAAGAAATCGTCGAAGGTGAAATTTCATCATTATCCTTTCTACTCACCTCGCTTTTGGCACGGGATGCGGCCAGGGTCCTGGTGGAATTTACTTCGGCAGGGGCGATTTCGAATTCACCCATCTCGCTTGCTGATGGCTGTTGCGATTTCGTTCGCTACCCCATTCAATACTCTCCTGGCCATGGTTCAGGCTGTCATCTTCCGCCGCAAGCTGGCAGAGGCAGAGTTGCATGGTCCGCCAGTCTTCATCGTTGGGCATTGGAGAAGCGGCACCACTTTGTTGCATGAGTTGATGGTACGTGATGAGCGTTTGAGCAGTCCTTCCACCTTTCAGTGCTTCGCCCCGTGCCATTTTCTGGTAACGGAATGGTTTTTTCGACGTTTTGCCAGCTGGTTATTGCCAGGTAAGAGACCGATGGACAACATGGCGGCGGGCTGGGATCGGCCTCAGGAGGATGAGTTTGCGTTGATGAATTTAGGTCAACCCTCTCCTTATCGGCGGATCGCATTTCCCAATGAGCCGGCGGTGGACATGGACTATCTCGACTTTGATGGTGTGCCCGAAGAAAAAAAGCAGGCGTGGATGACGGCACTCCGTTCGTTCTTGCTCAAGGTCAGTATCGGCACTGGGCGTCCACTGATTATCAAGAGCCCTACTCACACAGGCCGTGTTGGGTCGTTGGCTCGTGAATTCCCAGAAGCGAAGTTCATTCATATCACGCGAGACCCGAGGGATCTGTTTCCTTCAACTTGCCGTTTGTGGCGTGGTCTGGATGATGTTCAGGCGTTGCAGAAACCAAAGCACGACCATGATGAAGACTATGTTGTTGAGTGTTTGAGGCGGATGTACAAAGCCTTTCACGAACAACGCAAGTCGATTGACTCGGCTCGAATCATTGATGTTCGTTTTGAGGATCTCACGAGCAATCCAGTGGAGACGCTGCGAAGCATCTACGAAACACTCAGACTGAGTGACTTTGAATCAGTCGAGTCGACGATCCGCGAGTGGGCAGATTCAGAACATAAAACTTATCAACGTAACCAGCATCAGCTTTCACCTGAGAAAGAAGCGATGATTCTGGACGAATGGCAGGACTACTTTGAACGTTACGGATACAGGTAAGCGAACCATGATACGCACATTTTGTGAACGGTCCCTTCTCATATTGCCTTTGTTTTTGCTGGCAGCGGGGTGCCAGTCGGCGAAGGATGAGCCAGTTGCCGAAAATAACGCATCTGTGACTTCGGCCGATGCCGTTACAGGTAAAGATGCGAAAACTGATTCCAATGCGTTGCCAGAAGCAGAGGTGACTGCTGAACAACTACTTGCGGCCCGCCTGCCAGAGGCAGAGGTTTCTGAGGGCTGGATTCGGTTGTTTGATGGTCACACTCTGTTTGGATGGCAAATAGCCGGTGATGCAAATTGGAGAGTCGAAGGCGGGAGTATTGTGGTTAATGATGGTGATCCTTGTTTGTTGTGTACTTCGGTTCCATGGCAGAACTTCGAGCTGGTGGTGGAATACAAGGCGGACAGCGACACAAATAGTGGCGTGTTTCTGCGCACACCTTTGAATCCAGAGAATCCAGCTGAGGATTGTTACGAAGTAAATATTGCACCAACAGATAATCCGTTTCCTACGGGCGGAATCGTTAAACGTAAGAAGGCAACTGAATTCAAAGCTGCCTCGGATGAGTGGCATACCATGAAAATGGTGATGGATGGAAAACGGTTGCAGGTAGCAGTCGATGGGAACAATGTTTGTGATTACACAGATAAGATTGGCGTCGCTGAGGGAAGAATTGGTCTACAGCATAATTCTGGCAGGATCGAGTTTCGCAATATCCGACTGCGACCATTGGGTTTGAATTCGCTGCTGGATGAACAATTGACCCAGTGGACGAAGTATCCAGAAATGCCAGGTGAATTCAGTGTCACTGATGAAGGCTATCTGCGGGTCAAAGGTGGAAGAACTCAGCTGGAATCGAAGCAACCGTTTGATGATTTCGTGCTACTTGCTGAATACAAGCTTCCTTTGGATGAAATGAATTCGGGAATCTTTTTTCGATGCATTCCTGGTGATTTAATGATGGGCTACGAGTGCCAGCTTAGTAATGAAATCAAGGATGACGATCGATTAAAGCCGGCAGATTGTGGTACGGGAGGAATTTTCCGTCGGCAGGATGCGCGTGTGGTGGCAGGAGAAACAGGCAAATTCGCGACCGTCGTGTTGGCGGCCCACGGCCCATCAATGGCAGCTTGGGTCAACGGTGTTCAGGTAAGTGACTGGTATGATGATCGCAAGAGCGATGAGAATCCTCGACGCGGTCTGCGGCTCGAGGCAGGCACGTTTATGATTCAGGGGCATGATCCCGGTACTGATGCTCTTATCAAGCAGTTCAACGTTGCAACCGTGGACGATGCGGATCCAGATGAATGATCGTTTCATGGCCCAGCATTTGTCGTGCAAGTGATCGGATCAATCTCTTGCACGGATGGGCATGATGATGAGTCAGGCGGATCGCGAGATCAGTTCAGTCGTCGGCTGCGGACGCATCTTTAATCACAAATCGGGCATGCAGACGAGCCACCTGTCTTGCAAGTCCAGCTGATTCCACACTTTGAACGACTTGTGCAAAGTCTTTGTATGCTGCCGGCGCTTCGTCTCTTGGGTAGCGACGGCAGTTGGTCAGAATGTCCGCTGCTTCGAAAGAGGCGTCGACCTGCTGTTGGTCAAGTTCTCTGATTGCCCGACGCCGACCCAGCCTTCGTCCAGCGCCGTGGTTCACGCTGTAACAACTCTTTTCTGCACCAGGCAATCCAACCATGACTGCGGAACCAGCTTGTGGATTACCTGGCAGAAGAATTGGATGCCCCGTGTCTGCAAAAGGAGTGTGTTCAAGGGTGGCATGTCCCGCAGGAAGCGCACGTGTCGCGCCTTTGCGGTGAACCCAGGTCGGTACGCCCTTGATGATTTCCCTTTGTGCGATGTTGTGGCTGATAAAGTACACGAGCTCACCCTGAGTACCGGGTATGACTTCCTGGAATGCTTCCAGAACAAGTGCATTGATAAGCAGGTGATTGACCGTTGCAAAGTTTGCACCCATCGCCATGTCATTCAAATAGTTATCCGCTTCCGTGGTACCAAGCGGTGCGTAGACCAATTG
>CAXGRW010000268.1:0-7258 GCA_964012125.1 uncultured Rhodopirellula sp. | reverse complement strand
TATAGAGTCTGCTGAAGCTTTCTGGATTGACGACCCCATGCTGAAACATCCGGCTATTCAGCAGATCGGATGATTCTCCCGTTTCGCTTTCCTTCAAAGCATCTTCTGCCGCAAGCACGTAAGGCAAGAGATGTTGCTGCTCTGCTTGTGTGCGTGCAGATCGAAGAACGGCCCTGCATTGACTCACGCCTTGCTCGCTACCAGTACGGTGACTGACCTGCAACAACGTCAATCCATCGTAATAGTCAGCCAACATCAACGTGAAGGGAATACGTTCACGGCGCAGTTCTGCTGTCATTGATCGGACACGCTTGAGCCAGTCCTCATTTTGCTCTTGAGCGAATTGGTGGATCGCCAACAATGTCCCCACAGCCAAAGCTGAAACCCTTGCGAGCTGCACGGTGGCACGAGGTAACTCTCGCAAACTGCGATCGAGTTGTTGGTAGATCCGCCATCCTTCTTTAAATTGTTTTTTATAGATGCACTCCTGAATTCTCGCCACATAATCAAAAACGGTGAACGGATTTGGAGTAGTTGAATCAGACGCAAAATCTTTACAACGCTTTTGCAACTGCAATGCATCATCGACGCGATCGCGTCCCAACCAAGCTCCTTTTCCGAAACCACCAATCATCAGTGCGAGCTGAAAAAAGTCACTACGTCTCAAAGCATCATCCGACATACCTGTCGTGATCTCAAACATTTCATTCCAATTTCCGAGGAACCAATTGGCCCAGACATCAAGCCACAGCATCTGAGCTCCCTCGAACCCACTCACTCCAACCACATGTTGAAATTCTTCAAAACTGGTACGAGCCGGATGCACCACATGCGACCATCGGCAGGAAAGTGCGTGCGAGTATGCGATCCCGGACCACCATGCAGCCGAGACCTGATGACTCTGGAGCTGCTCGACCTCGGGGCGGATCAAAGCCAGATTACTCTCCGCCTCATCACGCATCTTTCCGGCTTCGTAGCAATTGAAGACAGATTCAATAATCATCGCTTCTACCTCCTCGATCCTACTACCACACTTTTTGGCAAGTCTTGAGTACGCGATGCACAAATCATAGGCGTAAATATGATCAAAGAAAGTCAAGGGGCGAATGAGCATCATGCACATTCGCAAACGCTGTCGGTCCAGCTTGATCGATTCACAGGCACTGGAATCGGGATCAACAAAATCTATATGCCGTAATGGCTTTACTTTGTTCCGCCGAGGCAAAAAACTTCGCAGGGAATCGACCAGTAATTTTGCCTCGGTCGCAATCGATTGCCCGAATCTTCCGCCCACCCCAAAAAAACTCTTTCGAAAGCTTCGGGGAACAGGAGCGTTCAGCATTACCGCCAATTCGTACAACCGATCATCAATGGTCTCCAAACGCCCACATCGGAGCAGCAAAGTGGTCGCCATGAGCCGGCACTCGATTGACTCATCACCGTCAACGAGGGTTGATAATTCCTGATAATACAATGATGCCTCGACAGGCAGCGTGGCTGATGCATAACAGCGTGCAGCCTTGCGGAGAAAAATCACTTTCTCTGGATCATCTACTTGGGCGATAACTTGCCCGTACCATCTTCCAGCTTCAGTCATTGCGAGTCGCCGCTCAGCATCCTGAGCAGCGGCGATTGCATGAGGAACAGCTAGCGTTGGCTTGTTTGCAGCAAACAGATGCCCGGCAATGCGGGCTGCAAGCAGTGCTGAACCCTGTTGCTTCATCAACAACGCAGCCCAAGCCTGATGCGCCAACTGTACATCCTGTTGTGGAAGATTCGCAATCAATTCACCCGCTACACGGTCGTGAAAGATCGTGATGCACTCGCCGCCAGTCGCCTCGTCAATCACGAGGCCTTGCTGCGACAATTCAGAAATGGCGACGTCAACAGTTTCACCTTGGCACGTCAGTTCCCCCAGTTGCTGAGTAGAAACGTAACCACCTGAAGTCACAACATAAGTCAGAATTCCGCGAGCCTCATCACTAAGACGCTCTAAACGCCGTTTCCAGATCCGATCGAGACTGGGCAAAGTATTCATGCCTTCACTAGTCAAATTCGCAACCGCTCCGCCGGGACGCAACTCATCAGTCAACTGCTGCAACCGAAATGGGCTTCCCTGTGCGGACAACGCCATTTCATTGAGCATGCCATCACTGATTTCGACATTCCAACGATCCGCGGCCCGCTTGATCATCGCTAGCGACTCTTCAAGATTCAGTGGATTCAAATTGATAGTATGGGTTGCCAACGCTCGCTGTGGATCGCTCTCTTCGAGCGAGGCAGTGATGATTCCCAACCCGGCATCACCCACCGCAGACTGCAATTGATCAAGCAGATTTAAGGTATCACGGTCTGCCCACTGAGAATCATCAACGACGAGAAACAGAGGCCCAACTTGCCGCAACTGTTTGGTCAACCGGATCGCTGCAATGAACCTGTCCATCCCCACCGAAGATGTCTCGTTGAAGGAGATTCGCATGTCGGGCTGCAAGACATTTCCAAGTACCGGAAACACACCTTTCAACAGTTCTACGCTGACGGGATCCAACGTCATCGGTTCGCGATCATCCAGCATGTATCGATTAGCAACGGCATCGCAGATCTGGTCGAATGCCTGCATTGGATGGTCCTCCCGCAATCGACATCGGGCCCTAAACACCTGCCCCCACTTTTTTCCTTCGATGTAATCGACGACTTCATCGAGCAAGCGTGTCTTACCAATCCCCGCCGGGCCGGTGAGATGAAAGCGACCCAATTCCCCGCTAAAGACGTCCTCAACCCAGTTGAATAATTTCCCACTTTCGTTGCGTCGGCCAATGAGTGGTTCCTGCTTGTGCCACGAGACAGAATGCGATGCTGGCATTCCCAAGCGGGACAGCGTCATTGCCGTGGGACGATCGCACGGTTCCTGTTCCAACATTTCCCGACAGGCATCCAAAATAACGCCAGGAACAGAATCGGGCAGCGTTCGGACCGCAGCCTCAATCTGCTCTGCATCGGTACGCTGGTTTTCTCGCGATCGCTCTAAACCTGAATGCTGTTCTTTTGATTCCGGTTGCAAATCATAAATTGCCTCGAGCATTGAAATACCAAGGCTGAAAATATCGCCCGCGGGTAAATAGAGTTGCGTGCAAATGACTTCGGGGGGAAAGAAGTGGGGCGTTCCTACCAGAAAGTTGCTTCTACCACCGATACTGCGATTCAAGCCAAACGATTCCACTAAACCGTAGTCAATGATCCGCCCTCTTCCCGATTCATCCACCATCAGATTATCCGGCTTGATGTCGCGGTGCAGCAACTCGTGAGAATGCATCACATCAAGACCAGTTGCAAAATCTCTCAGCAAGGAAAGCAACTGCCGGTACGCTTTCACAGGGTCAAGCTGACGATACTCCTTGATAGCCTCGGTGAACGTGACACCTTTCACCTCTTCCATTGAAAGTGCGATGTAAGAACCCAGTTGGTAGATACGATCCACCCGCAGCAGGTTGGGGTGGGCAAGGGGCATCATTCGTCGGAACCCCAACTTGTTGCGTAGAAGTTCATCCGGCGAGCAACTTTTCAACAGTTTTAGAGCACAACGTCGTTCAGTTTTGGTGTCGAAAACCCGGAAAACAACTCCGCTACTACCACTTCCGAGTTTCTTCTCTAACAGGAACCCGTCCAGACAATCTCCTTCATTCCATGGTGAAGGGCTTGCCTTGGAACGCTCCAGCAGCGTCTCCTTGGCATTCTGGATCCGCAAGCTCGTTTCTTTGCTCGGGTCGCGATAGTTTTCATCGTGCATGGAAGACACTAGGTTCGCGTATGCAGAAAAACGGCAAATCCAATCTTCTCCTGCGTCAAAACCAATAATAAGGTTTCGCACTATCAGAGAAATCAGCGGCCAGCAGGTCGACCAACCGCCGCAGCCTTGGCGAGTATGGTCGCAAAAACCGGCGTCCCAGCGGATATTCGCACACATCCAGGAGCCGTGGTGCCCCGGCCATTGTAGGTGCGTTCCCCGGTGGATGGTACACAGTATTCCATGGGTGCAGCCCGTACCATCTCATCCGCAATCTCCAGCATCGGATCATGCCCTCAGTCCTCACTGTGCCTCCGTGATAGGCAGATTTCTAGATCTCTATCTGAACACCGCCCGCAGCATCACTGCGACGGCAAGCATCAAGAATTTTCTGTGTCTTGATTGTCAGCTCAGCGTAGCTGGCATCCAACCTTTTGCCCAAGACACAATTCCCAAACGTCCTGACCATGTTGACTTCAGAAGAATTTGGCTCACCAGATGCATACTCGGGAACGGCCTTGCGATCACAGTGCTGACGGAAGTTCCAACGACAATTATCAATGTCTAATACATGGTCGTGTTCCGTCCATGCAGCCTCGGCATCATAGAAGGGCAAGACGAAGTCATCGACTGTCAAGTAACCATCGCTGCCGGACAGTAAGACGGTTTGTTGGTTGCTGGTCAGAAATGAGCAATAAAACGCGGCTGACAACCCATTAGGAAACAACAACTCGGCAGAAAATTCACCCGGCACGTCTCCCTCGGAATCCTTGCCCTGCAACGGCGTGATTGTCCGCGCGGTCACGTGCGTTGGCATTTGCAACCCAGCTGCCCACAATGTCATACGGATACAGTACCAGCCCAGATCTCCCAAGCATCCATGAGGCTCAAGAACTGAGTCTGTGCGTATATTTGACTGCTGAAATGAGCTATCGCCACTGAAAGAAAAGTGGGTACTGATCCGTCGCAACTTACCCACCGCACTTTCGGTCTTCAGCAGTTCACATATTTCGGCCAGTCTTTTACTGTGATCAAACATGACGCCGTCCATGAACTGAACGCCCGCGTCTGCGCAAGCATCCACCATGGCTTGGGCATCTTCCAAATTATTGGCAACAGGCTTTTCAACCAGCACATGCTTGCCTGCTTTGGCTGCAGCGAGGACCCATTCTTTTCGCAAACCAGTAGGCAGTGGAATGTAGATCGCATCCACATCCTCACGCTCGATCAAATCAGCATAAGAACCTACGGCAGAAACCTCCTGTTGCTGAGGGACTTCAGCCATGCATTCATCGATGAACGACTGAGCCTTCGCCACCGAGCGACTCGCTACGGCCGACACTCTCCCGTTTCCGCAAAGGTGCACAGCTTTCCAATTCTTTCTGGCTATCGCAGCCGTACTCAAAAAACCCCAACGACACATAGCTCCGGTCATCACACTCGCCTATGAAAAAAACTTCTGGAAAGCCATCATTTAACGGTAAGAGGATAGCAAAACTGGAGAAGATTGTCGGGGGTAGGAAGGGACAAACAGGCAAGCTAGTGGATTCACAACGATGCCAATGGTGACGTGTTAGGACAACCAAAAGTGCAATCCAGACCAAAGCAACGGTATTTAGCAGTGCAACCGGCGGAAACTCTGCCCGAGCGAAATGCACGGCTTAAACTCACTCATGCCCTTCTGCTGTACAAACTCTTACTGCCTCCTGCCTCCGCAGGATTCGGCAGACCAGAAAAAAGCAATTCCGTCTTCCGTGCTGCTGCAAACGGGCTAGATCGGACTAAACTCAAGTTTCAAGCACGGAACAAGAGATAATGACCTAGCCAAAGACGCTGGCTGTGACGTAAAGGAAGACGTCTTCCTCCCCCTCTTTCGACCGATAAACATGAAGATTTGCTGCATTGGTGCTGGTTACGTTGGTGGCCCCACCATGGCGATGATCGCTAAACAATGTCCAGACATTGCCGTTCACGTTGTTGATCTAAATCAGGAACGTATTGATGCTTGGAATTCCCGCCATCTGCCCATCTATGAGCCGGGTCTCGATGAAGTCGTCAAAGAAGCACGGGGCAGAAACCTGACCTTCTCGACTCACGTGGATGAGGCGATTCAGGAATCCGACATCATCTTCATCTCGGTCAATACACCGACCAAGACGTTCGGTATTGGGGCGGGGCGTGCAGCCAACCTGGAGTTCATTGAGAAATGTGCTCGACAAATCGCCAAGAATGCCACCGGTCACAAGATCGTTGTCGAGAAATCAACACTACCCGTCCGCACTGCAGAAGCAGTCAAACGCATCCTCAGCAGCGAATGCAGCGGTGCTACATTCGACGTCTTAAGCAACCCGGAATTCTTGGCAGAGGGAACAGCGATCGATGATTTGCTCAACCCTGATCGGGTGCTCATTGGAGGTGAATCCGAGGCAGCAATCGAAACTCTGTGCTCAGTCTATGCACGTTGGATCCCCCGCGACCAGATCCTGACAACCAATTTGTGGAGTAGCGAACTTTCCAAACTCACTGCGAATGCTTTTCTGGCTCAGCGTGTTTCCTCAATCAATGCCATGTCGGCTCTTTGCGAGGCAACGGGTGCTGATATTGATGAAGTGGCAAGAGCGATTGGAAGCGATTCCCGAATCGGGCCCAAGTTTTTAAAAGCTTCCATCGGTTTCGGGGGCAGTTGTTTTCAAAAAGATATCTTGAATCTTGTCTACCTTTGCGAGCACTTTGGTTTACGTGAAGTTGCCAATTACTGGGAACAAGTCGTTGTAATGAACGACTATCAAAAGCGGCGTTTCTCAGAAGACATCGTGAAAACCATGTTCAACACCGTCTCTGACAAGAAAATCGGCATCTGGGGATTCGCGTTCAAAAAGGACACCAATGATACCCGTGAATCGGCAGCGATTTATGTCTGCCGTGACCTACTACGTGAGCGGGCACGACTTTGCATCCATGATCCACGTGTGCCTGAAAAACAGATCCGCCAAGAACTGATGGCGGCCTGCACTGATATGAGTGGACACCTGACAGAGAAAGACCGTTGGCTGGTCGAGAACAATATCAGCATTGCGAGAGACTGCTACGAAGCCGCCGATGATGCTCATGCGATTGCGGTACTGACCGAATGGGACGAATTCAAGACAATCGACTTTGAACAAGTCCACGCCTCCATGCATCGTCCTTCATTTCTTTTCGATGGACGGAACTTGCTTGATCAGGCAACCATGGACTCGCTCGGCTTTGAAATGCATGCGATTGGCAAATCCTTCAACCGAAAGAACAGTCCTAACGAGTAAGCCTGCTGCTCACACTTGCCTGATGCTGCCTGTTTCTGATTCGTATTCTGTCACACCCGCGGTTGCTGGGTGGGACCGAATTAGCGATGGGCAACTGGCTAACCAACTAGCAATGGGCAATGATCTCTCTTGATCGCACAAATGTCAGATAAAAACACTGCCGGACGCTGAA
>CAXGRW010000267.1:0-7273 GCA_964012125.1 uncultured Rhodopirellula sp. | reverse complement strand
GTCGGGAAATCGTTCACCGGGTTACTGGCAGGCCGCGTTTACTGGCGGATCTGATGACTAGGGGTCACGAAGACCCAGCAGACAGCTCCTGCCATATAGACACCCGCGAACAGGAGTAGGACTAAATTCCAGTTGCCTGTCCATTCAAAAAACCATGCGACCAAAACGGGGCACGCTGCTGCTGCGAAGTTGCCAAACATGTTCATGGTGCCAAACACTTGTGGGACGCGATCACCACCGATGTCGATGGTTGTGGCGAAAGCACAGGGGCCCGCCAGGGCGGCGAAGAACGCTCCTGTTGCAAGCAGGCTGACAGCAAGTGTGGCGTTACTGACAAACCAGGCCGACAGAATCAGTATCCCGCATGCAGCCAGTGCGGTCGCCCCCACTCCGCTGCGACTCAATCTCAGGCTTTGGGTTCGGCGCCATATCCAATCGGTCGCTGTGCCGCCGATGAGGCAGCCAGCCAAAGTGCCGGCAAACACAAGTCCTTGCAGAAGGCCCGATTGAGTCACACTGACACCACGAGTTTGCTGCAGGAACGTCGGGAACCAACTCGCAAAAAACATGTAACCGGCGCTTCGGCAAATTTGCTGACCGCACAGCAGCCACATCACGGGGCTTTGGAAGACGCTCAATAGTTCTTTCCATTCGCTCGTGGACACTTGTGTTCCGTTTGTTTCTTCTTCACGCCCTTCATTAATCAAACCAAGTTCCGCAGCGTTGACGCTGTTTGCCTGTTCGGGACGGTTTCGGAACCACAAAGAGAACACCAATGCCCAGCCGAGTCCCGGAAGTGCATAAAGCACGAATGTCCACCGCCAGCTCAGGTACAGCATTAGGACGCCTGTAAAAAAGGCCGCTAAGATCGCGCCGACTTGCATGCCAGCGGTCAATATGCCACATGCCGTTGAACGTTGTGATATTGGCAACCAGATACCAATAGTGCTGCACGAAGCAGGAAAGATGCCAGCCTGTGCGATTCCCATTAATAATTGCGCCGCAATCAGCAGCCAATACCACGGTGAGATGCTGATTCCGATAATCGCTACTGACCAGCCGATCGCATACAAGGTACAGGCGATCCGCGATCCGACGCGTTCGGAAAACCAACCGGTAGGAATCTGGAACACTGCATAGGTCCAGAAGAAGCAACCCATGAACCACCCAGACTGCGACATCGACAGGTTCAAATCATCACGGATGGTGCTCTCCGCCACACCGATGGCATTCCGGCAAAGGTAGGCCAGTGCGGCAGCCAATGTCAGCCAGGTCAGTGTGACGTAACGTGTGTGAGTTGGCTTGGCATTCATGATGTGGGTGGCTGCTGTGCGTCAGAATGCGGTTGCCGAATTGCTACCTGCATTCGCTCGTGAAGACGGTCCACTTCCTGTTCGGTTTCCTGGTCCAATTGCCAACTGACTGGCTGTACCTGAGTTGCATCACTGAGAAGGCCCCGCTTGGTCAAAAGGTATTTCTCGATCGCCAAAAAACCATCCAAACCAGCTTGTAATTGCAGGGCGACGATTGCACTGAGTGGTAGTGAGATTTCGTAGATGCGATCTTCGTTGCCAGCTTCCAGTGCACGCCACAGTGCCACGATTCCGTCGAGCAGGTCCATGCCTGGAATGGTGCCCACTATTCCACGGCGATAACAGTCGACCAAATTCATGCCGCCTGATCCCTCGAGTATTCGTGCGCTGCCGTTGGTCGAGTCACGTAGTCGTGAGAGGTTAGGGCCAAGAGGGCTGGCTTCTGGCTTGAATAAAATGCGATCTGCCCCAAATTCATCCAGCAATCCTGAGTAGACGTCCATGTCAATCGCCGATCCAACATAGCCCGACGCATCTTGAACAACCAATGGGATGGAAATGCTCTTTGCGATCGCAGCAAAATAGGCACGAGTCGCCCCACCGCTCAAGTGAGTTGCCACGGGAGGTATTGCCATTACGGCCGTTGCTCCGAGTGCTTCGGCATGCTCAGCAAACTCAATCGCCATGGATGTGCTTTCGGCGCCTACCCCAATGACCGTGTAACCACGCTGCGCAACATGATGGCACACGAATTTAGCCAGTTCCTTGCGTCGCTGGTCACTGAGACGCAGGATTTCACTTGCCAACGCAACGACAATCCCGTCGGCGCCTGTTTCAAAAGCCCAGTCAATCTGCCGCTGCAGGGCTGGAACGTCGATGGCGTCGCCAGCAAGTAAGGGAGTCTGAACGACAGGGAGCACGCCGTGCAGAGGTTGGTCATTCACTGTAGATGTCATGGATTGCCTGAGTCATTGCCTGTACCGTCTTTTCCAAGCTGCCACGGTCGAACGGCGTTTGCCAAACGGGATAAATTTCTGTGTCGTAGAGATCTGCTGGAGGTAGGTAACCGAGCGAACCATTAATCAGGTTCATGCAGATGATTGATTTGCCTGCAAACTTACGGCGGAGTTCTGTTTGCAGAATGGAGTACGGTTCACAGCAACTGCCTATCAAGACAGCGTCACCGATACGCCAGACTGAAATCTGAAGTTCGTACGAGGTTGAGTCACCAAGGAACTGGCGGATATCACGTTTGCGAAGTAACCGTTCGGTGAGGGCACGATCCGTGCAGTTCGATCGTTGGACTTCCAGTTCGTCCGCCGATGGCAGGTCCTTGATTGGTAAGTTGACGACTGTGCGTTGAGAACGAAGAACGGTGGATGGAAAATGTTCTTCATGCCGCCATGTTGCAAGCGTTGCGCCAGACTCAACTGTGTGTTCATACACCAATGCGGTGGCCGGTGGTTCCATGTTGTTCAGTGTTGCCAAAGTGGAGTGTGCCAGTGTGCGTCCATGTTGATCGGCAATGCTCGGGTCGCTGACGTACTGGTTTCGCGGAGCCAATTCGCCGCAAGCCCCCAACATGAACAGTGATAAACCTCCGGTGGCCTGCTCGATCGTTTCTCTCATGGCACCGACGTAATCCGGTGAGATCGCGCGGTTGTCCCACGCCAGAGTGGTGGGGTGGCAAGCGTAATTGGTGAGAGTGGCACGTACGTTGCCTGTCGCATCGGTAACACGACCTACAAGGAGTGTGTCATCGGCTTTTTGTTCAGGATTGTACCCACAGACATAGCGTGAATGCGTTGAGTCAGGGTCTGGAAGATCGCGATTGGCTGCGAGGTCGCAGTGGCCGGTGTGCCAATCAAGCGTGCCTTCAAATGAATTGGCCAACGACCCGCCAATCGCGTCGACTGATTTATCAAGTAAGTCTTGCTGCCAGTCACGCAGTAGTGAACTGCCGGGTAGGCTCGCATCCGGTTCCATTAATGGCGGACCCGAATGTGTGTGGCTGAGGGCAAAAATCATATGCTGAGGATCGATTTGCAGCTCTGTACATAAACGGCTCATGAACGACTGGTAGGTTTGTGGGGTTTTCCACCAACCGAGGTCAGCATCCACAAAGATCAGCGTGGGACCGCCGTCCTCCGCTGTCAGGGTCAACGCAGTGAGGGTCAGGTTGCGATGGATGGACTCAGCCACATCATGACTCGCCGCTCCCCAGTTTCTCGAATAGACCCCGATCGGTGGCGTGATGTCGACTCTCGCAAGTCCGATCTGACCACGAAAGGAAGCGTGCCGAAAATGAGAAGGCCGGGGATGGGACATGGGTTGTATTAGAGCTGCCGGGGACGTTGCGTGTGATGTCGTACGGTTTTCGTGAGATTGCAAAGATTAGCCGCTGCTTCGCTTGCTCGTGACGGAAAAGACGAGGCTACCAATCACCCACTGATCCGTCGCTGTGAAAGACTCGTTGGGGGATCTCCTGTTGGAAGGGATGCTTTCTGATTTCCTCTTCGTTGATGATGATTCCCAAACCAGGAAGCTCATTTGGGGCAACCGTTTGCGTCACAGGGTCGACCGTAAAGCCTTCCTCAACAATGTCGTTTCGCCACGGCACGTCATCGCTGACAGATTCGCAGATGATGTAGCTCGGTTGTGAAAACCCAAATTCAAGTGATGCTGCCGTGCTGACAGGTCCTTGTGGGTTGTGAGGTGCAAGAGCAATGCGGTGTGCATCTGCTAAGGCGGCAATCCTGCGTGCCTCCGTAAATCCGCCGCAGTGGGTTATGTCGAGTTGGCAGATCTCACACCCTCGATTTGCAAACAGGTCACGGAAAGCAGCCAGATGTGTCATCCTTTCTCCCGTGGCTATCGGGGTTGTGACTGCCGCATTGATGGCAGCTAACGACTCGATGCTCTCGGGCCAACACGGCTCTTCGAGAAAATAAAGACCATAAGGATCCAGCGCCTTTGCGAATTGCATTCCCATGGCCGGGGATGGTCTCGCATGGCAGTCAACCATGATGTCGATGTCGTCGCCAACCGCTTCACGCATCGCAGCCACGCACGCATCTGCAGCTTTGATGGGCCGCAAACCTTCGACTGGCATGGTCGGGGGAACAGCCATCGATTTGAATGCGGTATACCCGTTCGCGACAGCTTGTTTCGCCAAGTCAGCGAATTGCTTTGCGTTATCGACCGGTGTTTCATAGAAGGTTTCGAGATTTCCGCCACCGAGATGACAATACAATCGAATTGAATTGCGAACGGGACCACCCCACAGTTTGTGGCATGGCGTACCGTGGACTTTACCAACAATGTCCCAAAGCGCGAGGTCGATGCCTGCAATCGCTGTTGATCGCGTTACGCCACTGCCATGCCAGAAGTGTTGTCGCCACATCATCTGCCAAAGATGTTCCACCGAAGTCGGGTCCTCGCCAACCAGAAGAGGCTCCAAGTCCTGAATGGAACCCACGACACCCCGCGTATGCCACTCAAGCGTCGCCTCGCCCCATCCATAAAGTCCCGGCTGATCCGTGAGCACTTTGACAAAAATCCAGTTCCGCATCCGGGCGTGACAGACATGCGTTTCGATTGCTGTGATTTTCATCTTGGTTTTGTCAGGGACAATCAGGCAATGCAGTGTTTGCTGCGGCGGAAAGGCGGCAGTTGGACGCCCTGGGATCAAAGACAATGCAGATGGCGGACACTCGCTATTCTCGGTAACGCCGTCGTTCCCCAGTGCCACTGAAACCCAAACCTGTCTTTGACGCCAATATACTTGTTTTTGTTGGCAAAGACAAGTATGTTGGCGGGATGACTATTTCCACCTACATCAAAGACGACCTTACGGCTCAGTTGCAGTCGGGACGCGAATTGCCGGTCCAGCTGACGCTCGATTCGCTCGCAATGCATTACAAGGTTAGCTTAACACCTGTGCGGGCAGCGGTGACTGAGTTGATTGAGGAGGGTTGGCTTGCGAAGGGTGCGAACAAGCGGCTGACTGCGACTGCTCCACGCCGCCGAAACGGAAGGCGAACACGTGGAGAACCGAAGCTGCCCAAACCGCCACGTGATCCGTTTGAAGTCATCGCCAGCGACTTGGTGCAGCTCAGTCTGAAAGGCGAACCGATCTATCTGCGTGAGGAAGCGACCGCCGAGAAGTACGAAATCAGCCGGTCCGCAATCCGAAACATTCTGCATCGACTGGCCGGCGAAGGGATGCTCGATCACATCCCACGACGCGGTTGGCGCTTGCGTCCGTTTCGGCAGGACGACCTGCAGGCATTCATCGATGTGCGTGAGACGCTGGAGTTGAAGGCATTGGAGCTGGCTCGACCCAAACTTGACCCTCACGAATTGCAACGCATGCTGGACTTAAGCGTGCCTCCGAAATCAGCGGGCACCAAGCTGAGCGTCGACGAGTCTCTCCACGAATACCTGATATCCACCGCCGACAACACGTACATCACGGATTTTTTCGCCCGCCAGGGACGCTACTACCGGCGGTTGTTTGAGTGGGAAGATCTTGATCGCGACGTTGCGATTGAAACCATGCGGCAGCACCACGAAATCCTGACCGCATTGGGAGAGAAAAACTGGTCTGCGGCACGGAAAGCGCTGTCGCATCACATTCTCAACAATCACCCGATTCTGGGCCAGGTCGAGGACAAGGAATGATGCTTCTACAGAAACTGCTTTGCCGCAGCCTTGTGCTACTTATTGTCTTTGGCGTGCTTGCACTGAATACAGCGCGTGCCGAAAGCGACTCGGATCATTATCTGACCGAAATCAAGCCGGTGCTCAAGGAGCGATGTTTCGCTTGTCACGGGGCTTTGAAACAAGAATCCGATCTGCGACTCGATACCGTTTTGGCGATGCGGGACCACGATATCCTTGGCGAAGACAGTGAACTGTTCGCACGGATTACATCCACGGATGACGTCGATCGTATGCCGCCTGAAGGCGAACCTCTTAAGGCACACGAAATCGCCGCCATCAAAAAGTGGATCGCGGGTGGTTCGCCGGGGCCGGCTGATGAGCAACCAGAAGCCGATCCCAAATCTCACTGGGCATTCCAACGCATTGAACGGCCTGAGGGCTTTGCCATCGCCAAAGCAAACCCGATCGATGCGTACTTTGCGGCCAGACATAAAGCCGAGGGGCTCGTTTCCCAGCCCGAGGCCCCGCGAACGATCTTGCTGCGGCGCCTCTATCTCGATTTGACCGGGCTACCACCAACGGTCGAACAACTTGCATCGACAGAGCCATTGTCAAAAATCATTGACGATGCTTTGAACAGTCCGCAATACGGCGAGCGCTGGGGGCGGCATTGGATGGATGTCTGGCGTTACAGCGACTGGTACGGCCTCGGCAATGAGGTTCGCGACAGTCAGAAGCACATCTGGCGTTGGCGCGACTGGATCGTCAATTCGCTCAACGAGAACAAAGGCTACGACCAGATGGTCCGCGAAATGCTCGCGGGCGATGAGATCGCGCCAAACGATCCGAAGGTACTCGCGGCCACTGGCTTTCTCGCCAGAAGCTGGTTCAAATTCAATCGCACGAGCTGGCTGGATAACACGATTGAACACACGGGCAAAGCGTTCATGGGTTTGACCATGAATTGCGCTAAATGTCACGATCACAAATACGACCCCATCACGCATCTCGATTACTATCAGTTTCGTGCGATATTCGAGCCCCATCAGGTCCGAGTTGATGCCGCACCAGGGTCATTGGATTTGGCAAAGAATGGTTTGACGCGCGTTTATGACGGCAACCTCGGCGCAGCCACATACCTGCACGAGCGCGGTGAAGAAAGCAAACCGGACAAAAGCATGAGAATAAGTGCGGGCTCTCCGGCTTTCTTGGCGGCGGCCGCGTGGCAGTCGCCGAAACCGATCGAGCTTCCCCTCGAAGCCTCGCGTCCAGCCCTGCAATCGTTTGTGCAGGAG
>CAXGRW010000266.1:0-7285 GCA_964012125.1 uncultured Rhodopirellula sp. | reverse complement strand
TGCCGCTGTGCTGCTGTCGGGTGACGTAAGGTGACCAGCACCTTGCCATCGGTACCTACCCACCGTTGTTTTGGCAGAAATGTAAAATGGGAAATGAGAAATGGTGATCGAACAGCAGAGTAATCGTCCCTTGAAGATGGGGCTCATTGGTGGGGGAGGCACTGGCTTCATTGGTAAGGTGCATACCACTGCCGCAACACTTGATCGTGAGGCAGTGCTGACGGCTGGAGCTCTTTCGTCGGATCCAAAAAGATCTCGCGAGTCAGCATTGGCAATGGGAATTGCGCCCGACCGTGCTTATGGATCATTTCGTGAATTGATCAGTGCGGAAAAATCACGCTCAGCGGATGATCGAATTGATTTTGTTTCGATTGCGACGCCAAATCACACACACCGTGAAATAGCCTGTGCAGCACTCGAAGCAGGATTTCATGTGGTCTGTGATAAACCGATGACAATCACCACTACCGATGCAGATGCGATGGTATCCGCTGTGCGTGATTCCGAGTGTGTATTCGCGCTCACCCACAACTACTCGGGTTATCCACTGGTACGTCAAGCGCGTGAGTTGATTGCCAATGGTGAGCTGGGTGATTTGATTGCGATTCGAGCCAATTACGTGCAGGGATGGATGCATGGCATGAATCCAGACGAAATTCCTGCGAGGGGAGCATGGAAGTCAGATCCAAATAAGAATGGGCGTGCGGGGTCGCTAGGCGATGTGGGGACGCATGCTTTTCATTTGCTACAGTTCATCACAGGTATGACCCCATCGAAGGTGCTCAGTCACATGCGGTCCTATTCATCCCACCATGAGTTAGATGATTATGGGCACGCGATGCTTCAGTTCGCAGAGGGCACGACGGGCATGGTCACTTGGAGTCAGGTGTCACACGGGCGTTTGAATGATTTATCAATCGAAGTGGATGGCACGAAAGCATCGTTGGCATGGCGTCAGGAGGAACCGAACCAACTCTTGCTGCGTTCTTTGGGGCAACCGACAAAAATTTACGAAAGAAATCCAAACGCTGATTACACTCTGCCCTCAGCGGTAGCTGCTTGTCGTTTGCCTGGCGGGCATCCGGAAGCATTTTTTGAGGCATTCGCAAATGTGTATCGTGATGCTTTTTCAGATATGCGGCGAATCATACGCGGTGAGAAATTGGGCTCTGAACCTGTTCTGTACCCTTCCGTGAACGACGGAGCAGACGGCGTTCGATTCATGCAGCGATGCTTGGCAAGCGTGGATGCCGATGCGGCTTGGCAAGCCTGGTAAAGGGATCGTTAGGTGCCAGATAGTCAGTTCGCTATGGTTTTGGTAACCCTGTGGTGGCTTTCTTTTCTTCATCAGTGTTGATTGCCTGATAGACAGTCCAAGCACGCTTGCGTTGACCATGTGGGTGCTCTTTGGTTGGTAGTGTTCGAAGCCCAAGCTTCAAGCCGCCTTCGTCGGGATGATCAACCCATCGGTGGTAATGAAAAGATTCGATCCATGGAAAGTCTCGTATCTTCTGCATTGCGTAGTGCAGCGAGCCCGCTTGTCGGTTCTGATCCGCTGCCTCATAGGTTGGAGTGTGGAATCCTTGCTCACTCAGCAACACACCTCTTCTTGCTCCATTGCTCTGTCGCATTGAACTCTGATTCAGGAAATCGCCCAGCACATGCAGGTTCTGGATCGTGATCAAGGGACTATCGAAGTGGTTTTCGATGTTCGTGTCCTGCCACGCGGTTTTTGCGAACAGGCTTTGTGGGTAAGGGTGATAGGCGACTCCCCAAGCAAAGTCACCTTCCTGGCTGGAGTATCGTTGTAACGCAAGCAATGCTTGTTTGGGAGATAATTGTTCCCAACGGTTTGGATTGATGACATTCCAATTGTGGGTAAGCGAAATGAAAACGCGGGCGTGCGGATTAAAAGCACGGGCTGAGTTGTGAATCATTCGCATGGATCGATAGTATGTTTCCAGATAGATCTCGTCGGGTTGTTTTCCCATGTTGGTCCAGACCGGATGATAATCGACTTCATTGTGAGCAATCCAATTGGTGATCACACCTGGTGCTTGATCTGGCGTGCTGTAACGTTTGGCGATGCGACTGAGCAAATAACCATAGATGGTGGTTCCGCGAGGCGTGCTCATGTTGGGCATGGTATACACGCCACCCTCAGATTCTGGGTGTTGCAGTACAGCATGTACCTGACTTCGTTTTGTTCTCGGAATCAGAACAATGGCTGTCACGATGATGTCGTGCTGTCTGCAGTGATTGACGAGTTGGTCTAAAGCGGTAAATGCTGAAGTGTTGAAATAGATCGGTGGACCGGGTGAAGGAATCGCTTCTCGCCCAGGTCCGCCAGAATTGCTGATGAATCGATTGAGCACTAGATTTATCGTCACTGCTTTGATGCCTAACTCATGCAGATCCGATTTTGGACCCCGCGAGCTGAAACCACTCAGACCCTTTTGGTTTTTGGGCCGCAATGGGGCGTTTGCTGTGACGTTGTTGATCTTGAACTCATTCGCAAAGTGCCGTGCAGACAGGAAGGCATCCTGCTCGTCTTGTCGTTTCGTGGCCTTGATACGCCAGCCGCTATAAAGCCGATCCCGGCTGCCAACCCTTCTTGGCAGAACCACGGAAAACTGATTTTGCTTCAGCTTCAGCGCGGATGGTAGTGTTATTCCAGCTTCATTGATTTGCACATCAGCGGGATATTCGACGAGTCGAACCGATACCTGTGGTGGGTCACTTGATATTTGTGGTATTTGTCCAGCCAGTGTGATCGTGTCCTTTTCAATCAGTACTTTGGTGAACTTTGCTGGGAATGACGCTGCCGCATATTCGCGAATCGCTTTGGCTGATGTTTCCTTTTGTTTTTCCAGCCTGATTCGATCCGCGGCAAAGTCACGTTCTCGCTGGGTGGGTGGGCGTATTTTGATATTTCGAATTAAAAGTTTTCGATCGGGTCGGAGACCGAGGTCCAGTCTTATCTGCGTAATCTTGTTGGGTAGTCTTCGTCCTCTGGGAGGGTGAATAGGAACCGCATATTCTCTCCATCCCTCTGCGATAGAAAGGTTGGGTAAACTCAACTGCATCTTGGGACTGATGGGTGGTCCAATGAACAGTGAGACATTCTCAATACCGTCAGGGCAGAAGTATTCAAACGATAATACTGGTTCACTGAGTAGCAGGGGTGTTCTCCACTCCCACATGATGAATGGGTCATTCCCTGTTGTGGTTATGCTGAGGCTGCCGTCTTGCCTGACGAACGAAACCTGGTTGGTCCGCAGCGGTTTGTCGGGAAACGTAATTGATTTGGGCTCGTCAGCTTTCAAAACGTTCAGGCGAAAAAAGCTGTGCTGTGCAAAGAGGCAAAATAGCACTGCCAAACAGTTCGCAATTGCTACCGGTTTTTTTTGGTATGTAGTGTGTGTGGCAGTGGTCAGGTTATATTCGTGCATCGAGAAGACAAATGGAGATCAGTGGGCGAATGAAAAAGCAGGAACGAGCAGTAGTGGTGCGTGAACGGTTGGGTGCATTGTACCCTGACCCACCCGTTCCTTTGGATCATCAGGATGAATTTACGTTATTGGTCGCTGTTCTGTTGAGCGCGCAGTGCACTGATAAGAAGGTGAATGAAGTCACGCCTGAATTGTTTCGACGCGCTCCGGACCCTCATTCAATGCGTCAGTTGGGTGAGAAGAAAATTCTGTCGATTATTCGGCCGATTGGTTTGTCCAGGCAGAAAGCGAAGAGTCTGGCCGGTCTTGCTGCGATGGTCATTGAAGAATTTGACGGAGAGGTGCCACAGTCGTTTGAAGGACTTGAGAGTTTGCCTGGAGTCGGTCACAAAACTGCGAGTGTGGTCATGGCGCAGGCATTCGCAGTCCCCGCATTTCCAGTCGACACGCACATCCATCGCTTAGCTCAACGATGGGGACTTTCCAGTGGGAAAAATGTGGTGCAAACCGAGAAGGATTTAAAAAAACTTTTTCCTGAGTCCGATTGGAATGACTTGCATTTGCAAATCATCTTCTATGGACGTGAGTATTGCACCGCCCGCGGTTGTGATGGAACCAAGTGCCCTCTTTGCCGTGAGCTTTATCCGAGGCGACGAACACCGGTGGTTTGGCGTAAGCCGTAAGTCAAATGCGACCACTTCGGGGACTACACGGAGGCCAACATCGATGTTGGTGCTGATTTATTTTGAAGCGGCTGGGTGGCTTTGTGAATTTGTGATGCCTTTTTTCTCGACGCAAATCGTTTACGAGTCGCTCGGCGAATTGCCAGATCAGGAATTGGGTTGATGTGTCAGCACCAGATTGTCCCGATGAACAACATTTTCATAGGGACGATGGCCGAGGATTTCTGAAATGTTCTCGCTTGGCTGGCCGAGGATCTGATCGACTTCTGTGGACGGGTAGTTGATGAGTCCACGAGCAATTTCTCTGTTGTGGCGATCCTGAATGGAAACAACACTGCCTTGTTCATAAGAGCCCTTGCTGTCAGTGATACCGATGGCAAGCAGGCTGCGACCATGTTGGCAGACAGCATCAACGGCTCCATCATCCAGTACCAAGGTGCCGGTAACACGCGCAGCGCTGCTGATCCAACGGCGCCGCCCACGGATTGATTTTTCAGGAGGCAGAAATAATGTTCCAATGGGCGCGTCTGAAAAGATCTTGTCCAGAACCTGATCATCTCGACCCGGAGCAATGATCATGCTTTGGCCATGTGAAGTTGCCACTTGGGCAGCTTCAAGCTTACTCGACATCCCACCCTTGCTGTGGTTGTTTTGCTGATCCTGCGCGAGGGCGAAAACTTTTTCATCGATGGTTTTCACCAGATCGATTCGCTCGCTATCAGGGTGATCGGGTGGCCCGTCATAAAGACCATCGATATCAGACAAAATGATCAGAATGGCCTCGGGTAGCAGGCCTGCTACCTGCGCTGCCAGACGGTCATTGTCACCAAAAGTGGTCATCAATTCAGAAACAGCAACGGAATCGTTCTCATTGACAATGGCAATGGAGTTGTAGGCATGAATCTGAATGAGGGCATTTCGAACATTAAGGTAGGCGTTTCGCCGTCGCAGATCTTCTGCGGTTAATAGCACTTGCGATGCGTGTCGGCCCATGTTGGCGAGAGACGATTCATAGGCTTGCATCAGATCGGTTTGCCCAATGGCCGCTACGGCTTGTAATTGTGCCAAGCCGCTGGGACGCTGCTCAAGCCCCAGTTTGCCCATTCCAGCGCCCACGGCGCCACTGCTGACCATTACGGTTTGACGGCCTGTGTCGGCAATTCGGCAGAGTTGTTCAGCCAGTAGGTCAATTCGGCGACGGTCCAATTTGCCATCAGCCGTCGTGATCACACGGGTGCCCACTTTTACGACCACGCTGCGGGCGTTTTCGATCGCGGCAAGCCGCAGTGCCTCGGTAGTGGGTGAGTCCATGGATCGACTGGGGGAAATGATTTTTTCCGAACTTTTTAGTGATTTTACTGCCCGTTGCGTGCAAAATGCATTGCCTGCATCAGTTCCATTGTCATGGGGAATCGACGAGCTTGGAAGCCCGCTGTACTTTGGGACGCTGTGCGATGCACGATAGCGATTTACTTAGCTTCTGCCGGCATTCAAGATGCCGGTTCCGACTTCAACGGAATACCCTCGATATGAGCGAAATACATCACGAGTGTGGTGTTGCAGCCATTTACCACTTATCCGGTCGTGGTCGCAGTCCGCTTTGCACCGATGATGGGCCACGGCACATTTCCCGGTTGCTGCCCCGAATGTTGCTGGACATTCAGAACCGTGGGCAGCTTGCTGCTGGTATGACGACGTTCAATCCGGATTGTGCTTCACTGCTCAAAAATCGGAAAGATGTTGGAACCGTTACGGAAGTCTTTCGGTTGAATCATCGCGCCAAGGCAGAGGCTCTCATGAAGTCGCTGGCAGGCCGTGCAGCGATCGGGCATGTTCGCTACGCCACCTGTGGTCAGGATGATCGTAACTATGCACAGCCCTTTGAACGAAAGCACATCCACAAGCGGAAGTGGTTCAGCTTTTGTTTCAATGGCCAACTCTCAAACTACGGGATTTTGAAAGAAAGGTTGTTGGCTGATGGGGACCATCATCTGGCACTCGATACCGACACCGAAATTATTCTTCACGAATTCGGTCGTTTGCTAAGTAAGTCGCAATCCCGCATCGACTGGATCGATGTGTTGCGAAAGACGACTGCCGGATTCGATGGTGCGTACAGCCTCGCCTTGTTGACTGCAGAAGGCGAGATGATTGTTGCTCGTGATCCATTGGGTATCAAACCAATGTGCTACGTGCACGAGGGGCCCTTGTTTGCCGCTGCCAGTGAAAGTGTTGCGCTGCTTAATCTTGGCTTTGAGAATGAGCAGATCAAATCATTGCCACCTGGGCATGCAATTGTAATTGATCCGAAAACCGGATTCCGAATGGAACGATTTGCGCCAGAGCAAAAGCCGGCCCATTGCTTTTTTGAATGGATCTATTTCGCAAATGTTGCCAGCACACTGGATGATCGAAGTGTCTATCTGAGCCGAACCAAACTTGGTGTTGAGCTCGCAAATGCTGAACGCGAATTTGGTGGAGTCGATCTCAATTCTGATGACACTATCATTGTGCCTGTACCTGATACGAGTAAAGCTGCTGCCGATTCGATGGCCTATGAACTATCGATTCCCAGTCGTGAAGGGCTGATCCGTAACCGTTACGCCGGTCGTACCTTCATCGAAGCAGGTCGAGCACGTAAAGCCAAAGCTGCCACCAAGTACACACCACTCAGAGAAGTACTAAAAGATAAACGTGTCATCCTGGTAGAAGACTCAATTGTTCGTAGCACCACGATGAACGTTTTGCTCGATCGAATTCGGGAGGTCGGCGGCGCTAAGGAAATACATGTGCGTGTGGCGTGTCCGCCAATCATCGCACCCTGTTTTTATGGGATCGACATGAGTACTGTCGATCAGTTGATTGCCCCCAAGTACTTCACTCCTAATGGTGCGTTGACTGAGGCCAACCAGCAGCGTCTTGCTGATGATCTTGGAGCAGATTCGTTGAGGTATCTGCCTGTCGAAGCGATTTCACGTGCCATTGGAAAACCGGCAGACCATTTATGCCAGGCATGTGTGACGGGAAACTACCCGACAACATGTGGTCAGCACCTGTATCAGATTGCTCTCGATAATCGTGGGTCAAAGATGGATAGTAAACGAACCTATGAGCAGCTTGCTGCTGCATTGTCTGAAGCGTGAGCAAGGA
>CAXGRW010000265.1:0-7324 GCA_964012125.1 uncultured Rhodopirellula sp. | reverse complement strand
GTTGTTTGGGTTGGTGTTTGGGTTGGTGTTTGGGTTGGTGTTTGGGTTGGTGTTTCGCACTCGGGGATTCAGCGTCAACATGGCGACTGCTCATGCACGATTTGATTGTGCGGTCTTCTGCAACATTCATTGCGTCTTCTTGTTGCTTGGATGACTAGCCATCAGGACCCCCAATCGTGATTTCAGGTTCATGTGATTTCGCCACTTGATTCGTGATTCCTGTCTGGATATCATTCCGAGCAGCGTGGCAAGGTTGGGTGCTCCCCTGTTGCTCGCTACTGGCCACTTCTTTGCCGACTCTGGCAATAAGGGATGAAATGCCGCAGTTTACTGTGGTGTCTGTACATTCCGTCGTAACCGTCACCGCAGGTTGATTTTACTCTTCAACTGGAGGCGAACTGGTGGAAAAAAGATCTTGGGCTGAGCCCTACAAAATCAAGATGGTTGAACTCATCAAGATGACAACCGAGGAGGAGCGGAAGGCTGCGATTGTTGAAGCCGGCTACAACACTTTCCTGCTGAAATCGGAAGACGTCTACATTGATTTGCTGACCGATTCCGGCGTGGGTGCGATGAGCGATCGACAGTGGGCAGGCATCATGATGGGCGATGAAGCCTATGCCGGAAGCCGCAATTTTTATCATCTGCAAAAGACCGTCGAGGACTACTACGGCTATCGCTATACGGTGCCCACCCATCAAGGACGCGGCGCGGAAAATATACTCAGTCAATTGCTCATCAAAGATGGGGACTGTGTTCCCGGAAATATGTACTTCACCACCACTCGACTGCATCAGGAATTAGCGGGCGGTACCTTTGTCGACGTCATCATTGATGAGGCGCATGATCCGAATTCAACACACCCATTCAAAGGAAATGTGGACTTCGGCAAGCTTGACGCACTAGTGCAGGAAGTGGGGGCAGATCGCATTCCCTATGTTTGCATCGCGACCTGTGTGAACATGGCAGGTGGTCAGCCCATTTCGATGGCTAATCTGCGAGATTTGCGAGTTTGGTGTGACCAGCATGGCATCCTGATTGTTCATGACATGACACGTGTCGCTGAAAACGCCTACTTCATTCAACAGCGTGAAGCTGGCTATGAGGCGTCGTCGGTGCAGCAGATTGTGCATGAGATCTGTGAACTCACCGACGCGGCAACCATGTCTTCCAAAAAAGACGCAATGGTTAATATCGGCGGCTTTTTGGCCATGAATGATGAAAAGCTTTACGAGCGAGCGTGTGAGTTGGTCGTCGTGTATGAAGGTCTGCATACCTATGGTGGGATGGCCGGGCGAGACATGGAGGCGTTGGCGATCGGGATCACCGAAAGCGTGCAGGACAATCACATGCAGGCGCGAGTCGGGCAGATTGAGTATCTGTGGGAAAAGCTGGAATCCGCTGGCGTGCCGCTGGTGCGACCTTGCGGTGGGCATGCGGTCTTTCTGGATGCTCGGGCGATCTTGCCCCACTTAAAGCAGGACCAATTTCCTGCCCAGGCATTGGCCGCCGCACTGTATGTTGAATCCGGAATCCGGGCGATGGAGCGGGGCGCGGTGTCTGCTGGCCGGGATTCGCAAACCGGTAAGAATCGGCTGCCAAAACTAGAGCTTGTGCGGCTAACCATACCGCGTCGTGTCTACACACAAGCCCACATGGATGTGACCGCGGAGAGCGTGGTTCGTGTGATGAACCGGGCGAGCGAGGTTCGAGGATTGCGTTTCACGTACGAACCAAGCATGCTCCGCTTCTTTCAAGGTCGCTTTGAAGAATGTGACTCCTGATGCTACCCAGCCAAGGGAGTTCATCGACTTGAAAAGTGACCGGTTGTTTGAAAGCTCGGTCGATGACAGCTCAAAGATCGTCACTGTGAGAAGCAGTGACGATCGCCTGTTTTTTGGGATGTCAGGGATTGCGTTTGATGCAGGTGGCCTGACTTCATGTCACGTTTGATTAGGTTAATCACAAACGGGGCGCTCACGCTGCTTCTGACTGTTCTAGTTCGGTGACCAGTTGCAGTGTCCACGCGATCCCATCGATCACTTCATCTCGGATGGGCAGTGGGCGTCCTACCCACGCTCGGTTGAGCTTGAGCTCGATTCCGAAATAGTTTTCATCTGCGAATTCCGTTCGCATTGCTTTGGTTAATCGGTCAGTGGTGCCGCGGCCTGGATAATTGCGACGCACGCGTAGCATCGGAACTTCTTCGTAAAGCTCATCAACGAGGTCGAGGCAAAGATCGACCTCATGTTCACAGGCTGGGTCATACAAAAGGCCAGCGTCGGCTCGTTGAATTTTTTTGTTCTTCTGAATGTCGAACGTGCTTATTGAAAGATGTATCAAGTAGCCCGCACGATCGATGCCTGTTTGAATTGCTTGTTTGACGCTCGCTCGATAGGGGGCGTAGATTGTCTCGATGAGTTGCTGACGTTGTTCCGTGGACCAGGTTCGGGTTTGTTTGGGAAATAGGCTGCGATGGTGCAGCGAATGCGTAACGTTGATCAAATCCGGTGAGTAACGATTCAACAACAGTGGAACTTGAAGCTTATCTGCCAGTCGTTGGGCCACGTAGGATGCAGGTTCATCGCACGAAAGTGTCGCAGGCAGCTTTCCCGGTCGCATTTTCTTGCGTGACTGTTTCACGAATCCGCGTTTACCCAGCGACGCTCCCTTGTGATGATGCTGTAATGCCACGCCATCTCTTGAAGTCGCAAAATTGCTGCCGGCATTCAGCTGATCATGCACGGGCAGAACTTCACGTAGCGTCGGATCGATTAACTGCTCGGGAACTTTGTTCCCGCCAACCTCGCAGCTAATCAAAAGTGACATGAGGTTACCGTTTAATCGAGGAAATGCTTTCAACTGCTTGCGTTTGAGGCGGCAGACGCGTCCACCGTAGGAGCGTGGGCAGCGACAGGAAGTGCCATGCAGGCATTCTATGGGGCAAATTGCCGTTTGGTAAATGTTGATCAGTGACAAAAAGGGATGTGCCACGCCGTGAAACACAGTTTTTGCCGATTCCTCTTGTGTGATCATCAAAATCTTGTTTATCGATGACTTTGAAAAGACGTCAAACATGTACCAATCATTGTAGGACCACCCCGTGATGCCTCCGATTCGACGCGTCGCACCCAGCCGATGGATGCAATTGAACCTGATCACCCTGTGCCTCTTGGGCTTGGGATTTCACCTTTCTGATGGAGTCTCGAAAGCTTGTGGTGAGGAACCTGTGTTGGTTGACCAAAGTGAGCTGACGTTCGAGCCCTACTCGGTTTATGTCGCAACGCCGAAAGCATTTGCACGTTGTGGCCCTTCCGATGAGTATTACCGCACAGACCCATTGAGGCAGGGGCAGGAGCTTCAGGTGTATGCTGAGACCGACGATGGTTGGCTCGGTATTCGTCCACCCGAGGAAAGCTTCTGTTGGGTGCCTGCAGAGACCGTTCAGAAAGATAGTGGTGAGCTTGAGGGTGTCATCGTTGAAGATCGCACCGTAGCCTGGATCGGAACTCATCTTGGCCGTGCACGCACGTACCGATGGCAAGTGCAGTTGGCCGAGGGTGAGCCCGTGACCGTGATTGGGCGTAGCGAACGAGACGGCCCAGATGGGCCGCAGTTGTGGTACCGAATCGTTCCGCCATCGGGTGAGTACCGTTGGATTCAGCGGGAAAATATTGTGAACAGTAGCGAGGAATTAGTCGCGTTGATGCGACGCGATTCAGCACAAGAAAACGTTAAGGTGTTTCCGCGTGATCGCCCCGTCACGAATGAAAATGTAGCGGTTGCCACGACTGCTTCCAGTTCGCGTCGTCAACAATCTCGCGATTCAGACGAAGAACAGACTGACGAAATCGGACCTTCTGTGCTGGCTCGCAATGACGACTCTCAACAGACTGACCGAAACGATTCAGGTGCTGTGGGCAGTGGTTTGAATGAACAATGGCGAGATCGTGAACAGAACGCACGCAACACTCGTGCGTTAGCATTTTCTCGATCTAGGCAAACATCAGTTGCCGCGGTTGGAAGTGTCCGGCAACCGGAGTTGCTTGCGATTGGTGACGAACCATCAGCACCAGCTGCGGATCAACAATCCGCTGAATCAAGCTGGGTTGCTGCTAGTTCACCTGCTCAGAGTGAAAGATTGAATCTTGATACTCCACCGTCATTACTGACGGCAAATCTTGGCCCTTCTATTGGGAACTTCATCGCACGAGCAACTGGCAGTACTGGCCAGAGTGCAGGGAGCCGGGTTCCGTCTGCTCGTTATGATGGTGCCGACGCAAGTCGACCACTGCTATTGGGGCAGGGAGCAAGGGGATTTGGGGCCACCAACCCAGTCATGCAGGCTGCGGCGACGCAGCCGATCCAGGGCTCCGTTGTGCCTACCAGCAAAACATTGACTTATATTTCTTCTGAACGCCTTGCGCAAATCGAAAATGAGGCACAGCAAGCTGATATCGAGCAGCTTGGTTTGGTTTTTTCACGTCTGATGGCTTCGCGTGCAACTGCCATGGAAACTGCGCCGGTTGCCAGAGCCGCTTATCGTTTAATGACGACTTCCCAAAACCCATTAGCGGTGGGGCGATCCCGGATGTTGCTGGAGCGTGTTGAACAGTATCAACAAGTGGCGCAACGTCGTGATGGTGAAGTTGTGGTTCGCGGTGCAGCGATTCTGAATTCGACATCTGGTGCAAGGTATCCGGTGTTGCCGGCTTCGCACATGCAGCCATTCCGGCCGGGCAGCAATGCGGGCGCTCTTTATCAGGGGCCTGCACAACACGATGCTGTTAAGGTTGCAAATGCAACCGGCACTCTTGTTCAGGTCTATTCGGCACGCACCAATAGTCCTCCGTTTGCCTTGACTGATAGCAGTAGCCGCACGATCGCTTATGTGACCCCGATACCAGGTGTGAATCTGCGTCCTCACTTGAATCATCGAGTCAGCATCTTCGGGAATCGTGGTTTCCTGACGGGATTGAGTACGCCACACATTGTGGCGACCCAAGCGGTACGGGCTCAGTAGTTCAGCAGTCGACCGCTTACGTAGTTGGTCAGTCCAGCAGTGTTGTGATGAGGCACTGCAAGGTTTTGCTGACGATTGTTATTTGCCAGCGTGGCTGGGGCCACGGTAAAGTCGTTTCACGCTGCGACTCACTGGGCGAGGTTGTGGGCCTGTGGTGAGACCACAACGCCCAGTTACAGCACCGTTTGGGTAACCGCTTCTTCTGTTACCAATGCCCCAATTTACTCGCGATTATCTTTTTTTTTGCGACTGCCGAGAAGCGAAGTGGAGATTGGCACGTGGCCTCGTCTCGGACTGTTTTTGGGTCGTGGTTTTGCCTGTTTTTTGCCATGTGACGTGAGTTGAGGCGAGCTGACGCGGCTTGAGGTGTGTTTGTTACCGGTGAGGCATTGCCACAAAGACATCGATTGAGTGGTGCGGTACAGCGGGATGATCCTTGGTGAGGGCTTCAGGAATCCGTGTCCGATCGCTCCATTTGACGTGAGGTGAGGAATTTGCCGTCAGCGGGGCATGGAATACGAGGATTGATGGCGTTACCATCGTGTCATGACAAGTGAAAAACTAACGAAACGCAGGCAGCATTTGAGGAATCTGGTGCTGATGGCATTTGCGGACGGATCACTGGGCGAGCGAGAAGTGAACCTTGTTGCCGACCGGTGTGCTGAACTCGGCTTGGATGATTATGACTTGTCGCAAGCGATCAAGTCGGGGCTGTCTGATGGGGCGCGGTTGGAGGTTCCGGATGAGCTTAGTGAGCGAGAAGCCCTGCTCCGGGACTTGATTCGTATCATGGCTGCTGACGGTCGACTGGACGAGGGTGAGAAGAGACTGTTCGCCTTGGCGGCAGCCAAAATGTCAATTTCGGCGGCGGATGTCGAACGTCTGATCGATGAAACTCTGACAAAGTGATGGCTTGTGGCTCACATTTTGATTACGTCAGGGCCTACTCGCCAATACCTTGATCCTGTTCGTTACATCACGAACGCGTCGAGTGGGCGGATGGGAGTTGCCCTCACCGAAGCTGCTCTTGAACTCGGCCATCAAGTGACCGTGATCAGTGGTCCAGTCGTGGTTGACTATCCGGAGGCTGCTACCGTTGTGCCAGTGGTGACGACGGATGAGATGCTGCAGGCGGCGAAGTCGAAATTCAGAGAGTGCGATGGTGTGATTGGTGCGGCAGCGCCGTGCGATTACATGCCTTACACGGTTCGAGCTCAGAAGATTTCAAAAACGGGCCAACCGTTGATGATCGAATTGATCGAAACACCAGACGTGGTGGCCAGCCTGGGGCAGTGCAAGCGTGACGACCAATGGGTCGTGGGGTTTGCTCTGGAAACCGAAGACCAACGGTTTCGGGCTATTGTAAAATTGGAACGCAAGCATTGTGACTTGATGGTTAGTAATGGCCCCAGTGCCATTGATGCGGCTACGAATGATGTTGAATTGTTGAATCCCACGGGGGATGTTTTGGCAAGCATCCAAGGCACCAAAGCACATGTAGCCAAGCAATTATTGGCGGAAATTGATGCGAGGCTGATCGCTGGTTAGGCATCAATTTTTGACAGGCAGTATTTCTTGTTTCTTATTTCATCTTACTTAATACTTACACAAAACTTCTGTTATGGATCTGTCTGTCACGCTCGGCCGTTTGCAGTTAAAAAATCCGATCATGGTGGCATCGGGAACGTTTGGGTATGCGCGAGAGATGGAAGGGATTGTCGATGTCTCTCGACTCGGTGGAGTGCTACCCAAAACGATTACCGCGGAGCCACGTATCGGAAATGCTCCTTGGCGAACGGTCGAAACAACAGCAGGATTACTCAACGCTATTGGCCTCGACAACGATGGGGTTGATGCGTTTCTGGAGCATCATCTGCCTTACCTGAAAGATATTGGCACATCGGTCGTTGTGAGCGTGGCGGGGCGTACGGAGGACGATTTTGTCAGTCTTGCCGAACGTGTGGGTAGCCAGCCGGGTGTGTCAGCGATTGAGCTGAATCTTTCCTGTCCCAATGTCAGTGGTGGTGTGGATTTTGGAACCAATGCTGATTCTTGCCGGGGTGTCGTAGCGGCAACACGAGCTCGAACGGATGTGCCGATTTTGGCAAAGTTGACTCCCAATGTGACCAGAATTGCCGAGATCGCGCAGGCGGCAGCAGACGGCGGGGCTGATGCTGTTTGTTTGATCAATACCGTGTTGGGAATAGCAATTGACTGGCGACGAAAGAAGCCGATGCTCGGCAATGGAATGGGAGGCCTTAGTGGACCCGCCATCAAGCCAATCGCACTCCGCTGTGTGCA
>CAXGRW010000264.1:0-7325 GCA_964012125.1 uncultured Rhodopirellula sp. | reverse complement strand
TGTGTACCTTTTGCCGCCCCTGTCTAACCCAGAAGGTCGGATTCAATCGGAGCGATTCGCACTGGCGACCCCAATTCACCGAGCTAGAGTTTGCCGCTTTTCCACACGCTACGGATTTCCAAACAGCTACTCAGTGGCTGCCGATTTCAGATTCACGGGCATAGACGGCTAACGTCGACTCAAAGGTTTCACCGCCTATTTTGAAGGCGGGCTGAGCATCGGTGTGCCGATTGCAATGCTCGACCTGCACACGAAACAGGAACCGAAAGAGATGGCGTGGGACTCTTAACGATTGAAAGGCTGAAAGCATTCGCTCGTAGCTGACATCCTGGGAGAACAAATCTTTGGGCTCAGGACTTGCTCCCTCCGCAGCACATGCCAGCATTCGGGCCCGTGCGAGATCATAAAGCGACTCACCGGTCCATTGAAATGCCGAGATGACATTCTGCTTATCGAGCCTCGCCCGCTCATGGAACTCACGCGTCTCACGATCAATATCGCGTTGCAGCTCCTGCGGGAGCATGATTTTAAACCCGATCCCGGGATGCTTTAAAAGTTTGTTATCCAGCAATGGCCAAGCAAACCTTCGCATCAATTCGGACTTACCACCGGTCATGTGAGGTTCATCAACCCGATCCATGAGCACGATAATGCCACTGAACCCCAAACTTTCCAAGATCGCTTTGAACTTGTTCAACAGCTCATAGCGGTCATCCGTTCGGTCGAAACGCGGCAGAGGCTGGTTGGCTAATTCCTTGCTTGGAAATTGCTGCAGAATTTTCCGCAGCGATCCTGCTTCTCGCTTGCCAACTCTCATGTGTCGGCGAATACCCAAAGCAGCCAGTTGACACTTGAGTGTGCGCCAAAGCCATGGTGCAGACCCGATCAAGGTGATGATTGGAATCAACCACAATGTCATCCGCGACACGTTACCTGCCTCCTCACCATCCCCATTGCCCCAATCTCCTGTGTACAGCAGCACAACCAGGAGTACTGAAAAAATGGCGGCTGCGATCGCCGCAATCAGACTGATTTTGGATGAAAAATTGCGATAGCCCAAAGTGCGTCGCAACTCAGTCCAACGGGCCATGAACGTGGATGAAGTTGATTGATCATAGCTTGACGCCAGCAACAACAAATCACGAGCTGCAGCACGATCCAAGCCCTGAACCTTCTGCCTGCTGACCAATTCGGCTGCTGTTCCATTGTCAGCTTTCAGGATCCGGTCAATCAAGTCGGTCACACCAAGGCACAGAATGGAATCCATGTGATCCCAGAGACGCCAAGCATCCAGCACTTTTTCCGGCTTTCGTGATGCTCTCCGCCCCAGACGCTCACAAAAGTGATCAAGGAATGGATTGAAGTCATCATATCGAATGACGAACAAACGCTCACTGGGATGCTCTTCGTTGTAACGCCCCAGATGCCGATCAATCTGCAGACGCATTGCCGTTTTCCCAGAACCCTTGGGACCAAAGATAATGGAAGTCGATGGTTCTTTTGGATCCCCATAAACCTTATCCCAGATCGGGTGGTAAGCACTGCTGATACAGTACTCCTTGAACACCTGATCAGTTTGCGCATCTTCTTCTGCAAACGGATTACGAACAATCCCGTGATGTTCCAGAAAACTCTGAATGTTCATCGTGCATCTTCCCTGAGTGGCAATTCAAAACGTGCCGAGCTTATTTGTCGATGCCTTTGGCCATACCCACAAACGCCTTGCGATTTGCTTTCACCACCTCGGCTGGTCCGATCATTTTGAGAAAGAACTTACGTCCGTTGGCATCTTCAAGAATGACACCCACCATGGCATAGTTTTCCCGATTGACGACTTTACCGCCAGCAAAGGGACCACCGACGCGCTCGGCATAGTTGCCATTAACGTCGACCACGTAGACCTGCCACTTGCCGACTTTCATTTCTTCAGTCTTGCGAGCATCCTGATCGCCACCAGCAAACTGACCCTGCCAACGTTGGATATTGGCTTTCACATCGCCACCCGCAGCCATCATCGTGACACGGGCGGTTTTCACATCATCGCCCTCACCAGCTTTTGCCTCGAATTCGTGCTGAATGATTCGAGACTTGGGCTCCACCCGTTTGAAATCCGCAGGGACCGTGATTTTGCCTTCACCGAATACGCTCACAGATTGCTTAGCATCTTCTGCTTGCACGCTGTTCAAACTGAACAGCCCCACCACGCCTGCAGCTATCCAAATGAGTGCAACTTTGCTGTCGATGGTCATCAAATACTTCTCCTGGAAACGAAACGCCTCGAAGCGAGGCATGATTTTTGGAATAACAATTCTGACTGGCCGCCGGAGAAATGCAAATCTCGCAGCACTTCCGCTCTCCACTGTAGTGGATCAAGCAACAGTTTGGTAAGGGAAGGCCCCTGGCTCGACCTCACAAGAAGGGTGCTGGCAACGGAAAACAATCGCTCAACACGGCCGACTAGCGTCGCGCCCCCAACAACTGATAACGGCTGTTGGGCTGCGGGAACAGCGTCAGCGTTCGAATCGAATCCGCTTAGCGGTTGATCGCATAAATCAGAACGCCGATCAGTAACGCGGCAATGGCAACGAGGATCGCGATCAGACTGATGCGACGCATGGTCCTTGTCCGCCGCTCCGCCCCAATTCCCGTGTTTCCAGTAAGGGAAATACTTGATTTTTTTCCGTTATCCAGCGGCGATCCCGACCCAACTTGCACGGCCGCCTTCACTGGTGAGCTCGGCACGCTGCCGGTGGCACCCGTTACTTCCGGCAGTTTAGCTGACAATTCCGGCAACGCCTCGCCAGCATCCCGCCACTGGGGCCAACCGTCTCGCCATAGCAACGCTGAAGCAGCGACTCGTCCTTGGCCAATCCATTCCCGCAGCTCATCTGTCGACGCTGGTCCATACTGACCACCGCTGGGTGGACGAACATACCACGTCGCATTTGGTTCTTCCTCAAGAATTGAACCAGCGGCAACCTGACGGGCCCCCGCTTCCTGCGGTGACTGTTGGTGCGTCCGCGGATTGGACACGTCTCGCTCCACCGGTTCAGAAACAGCGGGCGTTGCAGCGACTGCTGGTGTTGCGACCGCTGGTGTTGTGACCTTGTGCTCCACCATCACCGCGCCGCCGGCTTGCCGGGCCGGGCTTGCAGCCTCAGGTTGGACAATGCGGACAGCATCTACCGGAGTCGATTGCTCAGCATCTTCCATCGGAATTCGAAAACGCGACTGACACTGAGGACAAACCCCCCGCCGACCCGCTAAATCGCGTTTGATGTTCAGTTGCTTTTGGCAAACATGACACGCAAAATGAATGCCCATCGAGTGCCTGTTCGTGAAAAGGGAAAAAGAGCTTGCCAACCTGAAATCTGGAGTCCTTTCCAAGGACCCTTATCATAGCGGATGAACTACTCACAAAAAACTTATTCCACGCCCAACTGCGGCCTGAGATCGTCGTATTTTTTTTAAGCGGTCGCCAAAACCTTACAACTTGATCCTTTGACCAACCTTAGCTAATCGGACACTGATCGCGTTCGACAGTTCGCCAAAAGATTCACTGCCGGCCGGCTCGAACGCTGTACTCTCAGAGATTCCCATTCTCAGAGCCCCCTCAATGATCATCATTGAATCCTCAGGGAGACCA
Source organism: uncultured Rhodopirellula sp. (assembly GCA_964012125.1). Taxonomy (GTDB): domain Bacteria; phylum Planctomycetota; class Planctomycetia; order Pirellulales; family Pirellulaceae; genus Rubripirellula. Next base: position 3,679 of record CAXGRW010000264.1, on the reverse strand, counting down.
CCAACCATCCAGAGTCATTGACAGCGACGAGATCACGTTGGCCAGAGTTGGCTCACCGATCAAATTTCTTCTTTCATGTGGGTCTCGGGACAAATCAAACAACGCCGGACTTTCGACGTATTTATTCCAAGGAGATTGTGTGCCTTGGGACACAGGGACAATCAACTTGTACTGCCCCTTACGAACCCACCGGTAGGCGAGGTCTCGTTCCGGAGCACCGATCGTCGACGCATCTCCTGGATAGATTTCTCCAAAGACGGCGCGTTCACTGGACAGCGTCTGCTGTCCAGTGGCGGATGGCCATAAGCTGATTCCTGGCAAGTCTACCGGCCTGTCCTTGACGCCTGCTGCCTCGAGCAGCGTGGGCATCAAGTCGATCGTATTGACCAGTCCGCTATGTTTCTCGGCCTTGGTCCGTCCCGCCCAGCGGATCAAAATAGGGGTTCGCAATCCTGGTTCGAACGGCGAACGCTTACTACTTCGAGTGTGATCCCACTCTTTCGTTGCCTTTCGAAATCTCGCTGGATCAGGTGCCCAGCCATTATCTGAAACGAATACGAACAAAGTGTCGTCGTCGAGTCCGCGTTGCTCGATCATCTGCATCAAGCGTCCCACCGTGTCATCAAACTGCATGATCGCAGCGAAATACGGAACCTCGTGTGGTTTCACGTCTGGATCGGCAGCAACCGCCCGCTTGTATCTTTCTGGTGAATCATGCGGCGTGTGCGGCAAGAATGGCGCATACCAAAGAAAGAACGGTTCCCGTTGTACATCATCAAGAAATGTGGCAATGGGTTCCATCGTCTCACGTCCAATGGCAAGCCCATGATCCCCATTTCCATGGGCCACCCAGTCGCCACTAGCGAGTCTTTTATCACCATAACGACCGCCTGATGGCTGTGCGATCGTCATGCCTTCGGTGAATCCAGCGTTCTTCCAATGCCCTTCCCAATACTTCCCCGTTTGGAAACAGCGATAACCTCGCGCCGCAAGCATCCGCGGAAGCGTAGGGCGATCACGAATTAAACCGATCGCCCGTTGCCGCAACTGGTCGAATTCAGTCTTTCCAATTTCGGGTGACTTTGTCAGCCTCGCGAAACCAGGCGGTGGATGATTGAAGTGGACTCCATGCTGGTGCGGATAAAGCCCTGTCAGCAGGGTTACCAATGATGGCCGACAAACACTCGATGGAACATAAGCATCAGTGTAGACCGCAGCCTCACGAGCCAACTCATCCAAATTCGGAGTTTGAACTCTCGAATTGCCCATGAAACCAAAATCCGAGTACTGCTGATCATCGGCAATCAACATGACGATATTAGGCGACCGCTGAACGCCCTCTCCACAGTCGTCTGCTAACGCGATGCCTGCGACACCAACCCACAGAAGCAGCGTCTTGAAAAGCGGCATTTCAAAAACCAGGGGTGGACGAACCACACCGCCATCACTTCGCTTCCAGTCGGCAAACTTAGTCTGTTGTTCGGACATGGACAAAGACCTCCAGTCGTTACTTTGCCATCTTCAGCACGATATCAAATTCCTTCTTCTTGACTGGCTGCACACTCAAGCGACTACCCTTCTGAAGCAATGCCATCTCTTTGAGACTCGATTTTTCACGCAACGAAGCGAGCGTGACCGGAGCATCAAACTTCTGCTCTAACTTGACATCCACCATGTACCAACGGGGCTTGTCTGGGTCACTTTTTGCATCGTAATACTTACTACGCTTATCGAACGCGTGGCTGTCAGGATACCCGGGTCGAGACACAACTGCTGTCCCCACCACCGCAGGTTCCTTGCAAGCAGAGTGGTAAAACAGCACGCGATCACCTTCCTGTATGTCGTCACGCAACAGATTCCGAGCCTGATAATTTCGCACACCTTCCCAGCAAGTGGTCTGGTTCGATTCCTTCTCCAAATCCTCAATCGAATACGTCGTGGGCTCTGTCTTCATCAACCAATACTTCATAGTCATCTGGAATTGCCATCAAATGGTGTGGTGGGAAACTTTGAGGTTTAGCTGAATTATCAGCTCTTTAGAAATTCTTTGTAGATGGGGTGAATCTTTTGCCGATGTTCTTCAGGTACGCCGGGAGAGGCATACCTAGCTGTCGCGTGCAACCATGAGGCCCGCGACAGCAATCTGGGCCATGGAACGGGCCAATCGCTACCGTTCCCTCTTTTTGGAGGCCCAAATCATGAATGCTGATGCTATTCACGCCGCCCTTGGTCTTACTTTTACTGCTATCTGGCTACTCGTCGGACAGATTCTCGTAGCGAATCGTCAGGACGGTTGATCGGAAACAACAGGCTGATCGAGCAGTTCTGAAAACGTGTTCTGCAAATACTGCAAACTGAACACACAGAACGGATGCTCTCGACTGGACAAAATAGCCTCCGACGAGGCTTGCCGGCGAGCATTTGCTAGCTCTGTTGCGATCCGACTGCGTTGACCTTCCAAACAATCCGCCAGCGTCCGAGTGATCTCGGTGATCTCTCGATGCCATTGACCACGGGCGCCGGGCGGAGGTTGATTCTCAAGCAGATGCTTTTTTCTAGCAATCAAGCTGGGTTCCAAGTCAGCGAGGTTGGCAAAACGCTCGGGTTGAAACTGGGTGTCTCGCAATTCGCGTTTCAACTGACGAACACGAGTGGAATGATCCGAAGCGTCGTCACTTGGCAATTTGACCGTCGCCGACATCACCATGAACTCAGGGGGATCCACCATGAAAAAAGAGTGGATAATCTGATCACCCAGCTGATCGTATTTGGCACCACCGATGCCATGCATGAATAGATCACTCAAGATCAAGCGGGCATACATCGTCGTTAGCAAAGCCCGTGGTCGAAGTTTGAATTCCGGGGTGATCATGCTGCTCAACTTCTCAGCAGCCAACTTTGGAAAACGGATATCAATCTCAATCTCTCGTTCGACACGATCACTGATCACCAGTTGATCATCCCTCAACCGCACCCAGACGGTTCGACGGGCAGGTGACCGATTTCCGTAAACCCACAGCGGCGCTTCGAACCAACCATCTTGCTCATCAAGGTTGGGGACTGGATGAGCTGTACTTCGAATTCCATGCTCCCTGCGATACTGGTTGGCAGCACCGTTGTAACACCGATGAAAGCGAGGCAACTCGGAAAGGATAGACAGCACAAATTCGGCAAACGCTGTCGTGCGGCACACCACGCCCAGCGGAAGTTCTAAGGTTTGTAGTCCAAGTTCCCCTTCAAGACCGTGCCTGGCCTGAGCCATCGCACATCCCGCGACCCCGCACCGTTCGATGGCGGCTCGGGCGTGGACCCACAGTCGATCCACACACGGTTGTTGCACGATAGGTGCGATTGTTCTTTTCACTTGCTCGGCAAAGTGCTCAAAAACATCAAGATTCTGAATTGTGGTTTGCTCATACGGCACCCCGCCGCCCGCATCATCAAAAGGCACTGAAACATAAGACGCTTGTGACGTCTCCAGAGCCAAAGTGGGAACACGAATTGAAGAGCCAGATGCAACATCGTTATCAATCACGAGATTGATCGCGAGTGCGCCTGTTTGCTGGGCGACGTGACTGAGAGCAAAATTCTTGAACCACACGCCTGGATGAAAAAGAGCTGGCTGATGGCCAGCCATAACAATGGGCCGTTCAAGCAATTCGTCAACCGACAGTCCAGC
>CAXGRW010000263.1:0-7326 GCA_964012125.1 uncultured Rhodopirellula sp. | reverse complement strand
GCTCCTCAGCCTTCATTTCAGCCGCAGTGATTTGCACCTTCTTCATACGCTCTGCTGATGCAAATTCTTCCGTATCCTTGATCCGCTCCTGCTCCTCGACCACGGATCGCTCAACGGCGACACGCTCTCGAATCACTTCCTGGATATTTCGTTTTTCGGTTTCGATGGCCTTCTCTTTCTCGACATCAGCCACCCCAACGACCCTCAGACGCTCGGTCTTTTCCAGGTCACGGTCACGACTGACACGCTCCAGTTCGACCGCGTCAGTCTTCTCTTTATTTCTTTGAGCCACGAGTACTTGGCGTGATTTATTCTCCTCAGCAACACCAATCTCTTCCTCTGTGACGATTCTGGCACGCTCGGACTCAAGCCGCTGCTCTTCCTGAACTTTCTTGGCGGATGCGTGCTCACGAGCCGTAATTTCAGCAATTTCCCGCTGCTGCTTTTCAACCGCTTCAACTCGCTGACGCTCGAGAGCGAGAATCGTCTCCTGGGCTTCCACATCCTGTTTTTTAAGCGTCTTCTCTTTATCGCGTGTGAACTGGTTCTCTTTGACCTTCTCACCGGCAGTCAACTCAGTGATCTTCTTGATACCTTCAGCATCGAGAATATTGGTAGGGCTGAGCATTTCCAGAGCTGTTTGCTCCAGATAATCGATCGCAGCGTCATCGAGCCGGTAACCATTCAAATCCGTTCCAATCACCTTCAGGATTTCGTCTTTGAACTTATCTCGTTGATCATAAAGATCAACAAAATCAAATTGCTTTCCGACAGTTTTGAGTGCTTCGCTGAACTTGGCATCAAACAATTCACGCAACGTATCAATTTCACTACAGCGACGCGCCCCGATGGATTGCGCCACCTCTTTCATCTCTTCCTGCGTGTTGTCCACGCGGATGAAAAAGGCCACCTTGATGTCGGCTCGGATATTATCCTGACAAATCAGTCCTTCGCTTTGCTCACGATGGATTTCAAAACTTTTCAAAGTCAAATCCATGAACTCGTAGCGATGAAACAACGGGATGATGAATTTCCCGCCTGCTGTCGTCACATCCAAGCCGCCCATACCTGATTTGACGATAGCCTTATCAGGCCCCACGACAATGTAGTACTTCTTGAAAAATGCGAGTGAAAGAAGAACGGCAGCAAGCACCGTGTATCCCGTGATCGCCCAACCTGAAAGAAATGGGCTCTGTGCAAGCAGAGCAGTGTGCAAGTCAATTGCCATTATCACGATGAAGTCTCCTGTTGAAGATGCGTGACCTTGTAGATTCGTTTATCTCGATCAAAACCAATAATTCGAACCTCTGTTCCTTTCGGAATGTGAGGTCCATCTGTTCGTACATTCAGTAACAAGGGTGCCGCATCGGTACGAAATTTCGCTTGTCCAAATTCGCCTGTTGCCTCAATGGTGCAGATTTCGCACGTCGCGCCTAACAGCTTTTCATGGCCGTATTTTGGCGGTGGAACAAAATGCTTGAGCATCGGTTGAGTGACACCCTTGGTGACCGCCACTGCAATAACGACATTGGGGAATGCCAACAAACTGCTCGAGAACCAACCTGGAGGCGAAAACCAGCCGGATTCAAATGTATGCCACAACCCATAGGACACGGACCAAAAGGCGACCGTAAAAATCCCACCCCACAACACAAGCGGCACACGCCCAAAATTCGTGGCGCGAATACTGCTAGCACCAATTCCATGCAAGAAATCAACGCTCACGCCGTCCGCTACATCCAAGCCAACACCCTCAACGGGCACATCCATGTCCAAGCCGGGATCCAAATCAATTCCCGGATCCAAATCCAAATCAGGTGGGTCAAACCCCAAGTCGATCAGTCCTATCAGAGCCAACAAGGTGTAGGCAACCATCAAACAAACAAGAATCGATGCAGGCCATACAGGTCCTACAAACATTCGATCAGCTAGTTCAACGAGCGATTCTGGCACGACTATTAATCCCGCGGAACAGGGTTTACGAAGGTAGCTTAGTTTCAAGGCGGAGCGATCAGGCAATTTAGGCGCAATTAAATCGTTTTTTTCCACATTTAAACGCTTGCCGTAACGGCAGTTCCGAACAACATCCCGCTTTCAGTAGCAACTGAAGCCTGCCGTTGACAGGACCAGGACACCTGACCAGAAAGAGCACAGTGTATCGAAGACATGACGACCGAATGCCAAGCTAAAGTAGAAAATAGACCGACGCCCCACGCCGACCAAGGTGTTACTGAAGACAGGGATGCGGCCCGCTGAAACACGGCCTCGCTTGAACATGGCCTCGCTTGAACATGGCCTTGTGGCATACTTGCCTTTCAAAACCCTGAATCAGGCAAGCGCGCGACGTAACAGGTTGTGCGTCATCGTCTGCACTCGATCATCCGGCCCGTGGGGTCGGGACCAATGCGACCATGGCAACATGTGACCAGGCGGACTCGACAGGCCTTGGCACCACCAGATGGTGGATGCATTGAAAACAAAGTTCCCAGTTGGCCCTGGGTAAATGGTCGAAGTCCATTGCTGAGGATTTCGCCCCCCTTGCAGAGCCGTTCCCGCAGCCACAATCTGCAACCCCGCGAGGTCATCCGGCGGATCGCCATGGTATTCCCAACCGATCAGCCCGGGAATCGTGTCTCCCAACTTCAGACCGGTTCCCTCATACAGCCAATGGTCAGGCAAAGTGCAGACCCAATCACCGCCACCATTAACCGGATCAACGTTGCGTGCACCCATCAAGTAACCCTCATCAGGTCCCCGGTGAGGAAACGGCCCATGCTGCTGTTCTCTCAACTCAGCCCACTTGTAGTCGCCCCCGTACGGCCCACCTCGAAACAGAATACGATTTTGCTGCCCGTTCGCGCTGGCCCGGAACGGGCTAACCCAACAGACAGAATTACCTGAGAGAAAGAGCAGACTCACACCTTGGTCACGCATGGTGGTCACACTGTGATACTGACGCAGATCCCAGTATTCATCATGCCCCACGCTTAAAAATGCTTTGCATTTCAACCCACGCTCTGGAGTCAGCATGTCACTGTTACTGCAGTAGCTGACATCGTACCCGTGCTTTTCAAGCCAGTAGGCCATGGGATATTCAAAGCACAACCACTCGCCTGATCCGATCGTCTGTGGATTATCGAAGATCTGCGGATACTTACCATAAGGTCGATCAAAGCTAACGTCCGCCCATGGCCCCTGATTTCCTTTGGGATGAGTGTAAACAGAATCGCGCAGTGGCCACTCATTGTAGGCCTGCCAGGTGTTATCGCTGCACTGAAACAGCACATCAGCCGGACGTTCATCTTTGACGATGAACACAACATAGCTTTGCCAATAGCCAAATCCTGTCTCATCGGACTCGGTGGTCAGTCGCCCGACATACACACCACTGATCCAATCGCCCGGAACCTTTAGTTCGACGGCCGGCTTCCACTCGCACTCTCGAAGCTGCTTCTCAGCTTGCGCAGGCGTTTCAAGCTGCTGCCCTTGAATCGCATCAATCGTTTTCATCAAGCGAGCACCACGACCTCCGTAGTACCCGGTTCGAAAAATTTCCAACTTAAAAGGTTTCGCCAGTGCGGTGGAAACACAGATCCCCAAAGTCTCTCCAGCACTGACACTTTGGCGAGTACAAAAGCCTTCAATTGCCGGACAACGCACTCCATCAGCAGGCTCGGTGCGAACCCGCGTCAATTGCCAATCTGTAGCTCCGGGTAGAGCATTTTCACGCGTGATGAAATTATCACGTTCAGCGTCCGAATCCTCGTGGTTCTTCTCAGCCGCAACTTGCGTCGCACAAACCCGCCGCGTATCGATGATCCCGGAGACCAATCCAGCAGTTGCCCCCACGCTCGCCTTGCGCAACAAATCGCGTCGGGTCGAGTGATCTGTTTTGCGTGTCATCGTGCTGTCCCGCCAAACCTGATTAATGAAATACCAACACTTGTGTTGTCGTTCCGAGAGCCTCACTTCAATGACTGCAGATACTTCACAATATCCACCAACTCATCTTCCGTAAGTGCCTGCTCAAGCCCTGCTGGCATGATCGATACGCTTCCGGGGTCAATTCTCTCAATATCGCTTTGCAGGATACGAACCGACTTACCACTCGCCTGCTGCAACTGAATTGCTTCGCTGGATTCAGAAACAAGGATTCCAGAGAACACGCGACCATTCAGCGTCAAAACTTGGTACGTCGAATAATCACGGACGATGCTGGCAGATGGAAACACAATCGATTCGAGCAAGTCCGTTGCCGACCGATTGGCTCCAATCGTCGTCAAATCCGGCCCCACTGCCTGCCCCAGATCACCAACGCGGTGACAACTGATGCACTTTGCTTTTTCAGCTGCAAATAACGCTCGACCACGAATGGCATTTCCGTCACCCAGACGACTGCGAAGCTTTTCAAGACGGCCAAGTTTTTCCTGATGATGCTTTTTCAAACGATCCAGAATCCTATTACCCATTGGTATCGACTCACGAGGAAAACGCTTGATCACATCTGATAGCTCATGCTCAGGAAGCGACAGCAGGGCTGCGGCGTCATTAACCCCCGCGAGGAACTGATCCGCCACAGATTGCGAAAGCTTCTGCTGGAATGGGCGAATAAGATCTCGCAACTGCCCAGGCGAAGCACTCGACAGCAGAGGTGTCACCAATTCCAATTGATCTGAATTTAAACGGGCATTGCCGATGATCTGTGCAGCTCGATCCGATTCCGTGGGCGAGATGGAATCACGATACAACCGAATCAATTGCGAAAGCGTTTCAGTTGGAACGGTGCCCGCATGAAGAGCTGCCAGTGCATCCATCCGTAGATCGACTGGACGCTTTTGATCATCCGCGACGACACGCAACCCCTTCAGCCAATCCGCCTTGGGCCATCTGACAGCGACAGCGATCGCTGCCCTCGCCACATCAACCTGCTCACCCAACATCAATCCAGCAACAGGCTTGATCCAAGCATCACGCGGCTGCTTCCAATCACCGCGAGCAATCGCATTGAGAACAAGGACCTGTTTGGTCGGATCGGTATCCTGCAGCATCATGGTGGCTAGTTTCGCCACGGCATCCTGCTGCAACAATCGGGAAAACAAATGCTTCGCACCACTACTTGGATCGGTTGATGCCGCAACCTGCGTTTGCAGCTTGGCAGCAAGATCGTCGCCCCATTCGGGATGTGACTGGGCAGCTCGCAACGCAACAAGGTGCAAGACGGCATCCTCAGAACCAAACATCAGTTCCAAAGTCTCATCCCTTGTCATTTCTGCATCATCAATCTGCGAGAGGGCCATCAGTAAATTCTGCCGCTGCAACGCTCCCAAAACAGGCTCCGCATCAGCCCCCCCCAATGCTTTTCGAATTGCTTGTGCATCGCCGATCTCAATCAACGCATAAACGATGGCATGCCGTTCACTGCGGTCGATATCCGGCCGAGTCAAGCACTGAACCAAGGGCTGCACTGCGGAAAGCTCTCCCCTCATCCCCAATGTTGTCTGAGCCTGCCGACGAACATGCGGATTGGAATCCTGCAGTAACGAACACAAACCGGCAACATCAACAGGCCCATGACTGAATCCCAAGCTACGGCAAGCCAACTGCCGTAACTCGGGTAGCGAATCCCCAGCTGCCTGCATTAGCCCTGAGACTGATTCCTTAGCGAGCAGTGGCTCCTGAGAAAGACGCCCTAACGCAAGAATCGCATGACGTCGCACAAGAGGGTCAGCTGTTTTGATTGTGGAAATCAAGAACGAAATCATTCCAGCACCACGCGAGACCGCCTCGTTAACCGCAGTTTCTCGCACAACATGCCGCTTATCGGCGAACAGCTCTAGCAATTCAGCTGGGGTTAATTTGTCCCACGGAACCAACAATCCCCGAGGGTCTGCGTGCCCCGCCTTGCCGTCACGGCGAATCCGATAAATTCCCCCCAGCAATTCAGGCTTCGCGAACTGCGAGGTAGGACAACCTCGATAAAACCAACCTCCGGTATCAACCACCAACAAACTGCCATCAGCATCTTCCAACACATCCGTGGGATGAAATTCACGACTGGCAGAACTTAGGAACTCATGCTGCGTGAATTCATAAGTGGAACCTGTCGCTTGCGTCTTCAACCGCACAACCTTGCCACTATTGAAAAACGTCACAAACAAGTTGTCTGTCCAACGCGAACCGAATAGGCCACTGCGATATCGTGTCATCCCCGAGACTGCGACATGACCGAAGCGGTGCGCGGGGGTCAACAGAGGGCCGCTGACCTTGAGTTCATTAAGCACACGCTCGCGATGAGGGTATGCTCCGCCATGCAACCAGTGCACGAGGCAATCAACCCTCGGGCGTGTGTATAAAATATTGACTGTCCCCAGCATGTCACCGGAATCCGTGAAATCGATTTCCACAGGATTATCCATTCCTCCACCGCAGTGAATCCGCTTGTCTGTTCCGTCAGGACGGCACGAAAAGAGATAGGACCCCTCGCGTTGGCTTGTCACGTTCCCCCGCTGGTCCTTGAATTCATGCCCGTGATAGCCGTCGGTCCAGTACAGTCTTCCATCAGGCCCAAAAAAACAGCCGTGGATACTTGCAGCGTTTCCGTTGTAGCCAAACCCACTGACAATTGCTTCTCTACGGTCTGCAACTCCGTCGTCATCAACATCAGTCAAACGCCAAATATTTGGTGGCGAAGCGACATACAACGATCCATCGTGCCAAACCCCGCCCATCGGGAAAGTCATTTTGTCAGCAAAGACTCGATAGGAATCAAAACGCCCATCGCCATCTTCGTCCACCAACTGCCGGATTGAATTTGGAAGTTGCTTTTCCAAATCCTGATTACTCATATTCACCCCTGAGTTATTACAAACGTAGAGTCGTCCCCGATCATCAAATGCCGCCATGGTTGGATGAGTGACCAGAGGTGGACCGGCAGCTAATTCGACAGAGAATCCGTCGGGGACATCTACGGGAGCTGGACGAAAACCGTTGTGCGATGCCCCCTTCGCTCCTGCCCCCTTCGCTCCTGCCTCGACGGATTTTGATAACGCAGTCTCCTCGGCCCGAGAAACGCTGCCCCCCTGAAAACACCAACAAACGAGGTAAAAAAAGAGAGCACAGGTTTGAGGAAACACAGGATGGTGACGAAAAAAGACAGAGTGCAACATGACAATTTCGGCAGCCAGAGTTCAGAAACAACACGCATCGGGTGACCATTCACGGCCCCATGTGAATGGAAACTTACACGCACAGAAACCCGCACGCAAGAAAAAGAGTGTGCGTGGCTCGTTGTGAATCGCGGCGAGATGCCGTGTCATGCCCGTCCCG
>CAXGRW010000262.1:0-7329 GCA_964012125.1 uncultured Rhodopirellula sp. | reverse complement strand
CGAACCAGTGGCCTCAAGCGTTCCATCCTCAGTCACGCTGCCAGTTGTATTTCCAGTGATTCCTGTCGCCGGGTCATTAACGCCAGTGATCGTGATCTGCGCGGTTTGGGCAACCGAACCACCTGCACCGTCAACGATGCTGTAGCTGATCGTGATGACTTCCTGCTCGGCCGCACCCAGATAGGCATACAAAGTGGGATCAACAGTCGCTATGTCACCAGAGACCAACAATCCACGTATATCCCCCGTAACGCTGACACTGCCGGTATCCACTGACAGAGGATTGTTGTCGGGATCTGAAGCAAATTCCAGCAAATCAACGTCGGTCTGAGACACGTTCTGTGTGAACGACTTGACAATTGAATCGCTGACAACAGGATCACGGTTTTCACCAATCGCATTGATGATGACGTGAGCTACACCCTGAACCCCCGTATCCACAGGATTACCAGTGCCATCATATGAATCCAAGACCACCTGAGAAGAAGTCGTGGGCACTGATTCTCCGTACAACAAAATCGCCTCGTCGCCACCCTCTGAGTTGAAAGCTGGCGTCAAATTAACGATCAATCCCTGCACGGGCTGCACCAATCTGACAGGCAAACTGAAGGCATCGTTGGGGGTTGCCCCATCGAAAAATTGGTCAATGTCCTTAAGACCCCCCGGAGCATTTGCACCCACACCGCCGGCGTTTATGAAACCCGGTCGCGATGGATCATCATCCCGCTGAGTATCAAATTCCCCCGAGTTAAGCACATCGTAGAAAGTGGTCTTAACAGGGCCTCCGAAAGAGCTCCATGTACGCACTTCCAAATCGAGATTGAATTTCACAGCATCAGAGTTGGGAATATCGTCAGCCGTATCCAGGACTCCGTCAGGTCCAGCAAGGAAGGGCGCAAACTCAGTTACACTCGCCTCCATTGCCACACCACCACTCTGCTGGACCGTGATGCTGATATTCGGAACGTTAACGTCGTCATAATCATCACCAATCCAGTGAATCAGCTTACCTTTGTCACCACCAGCGAATTGGAGATTGGGATCCAGAGAGTAGTCAACACCTAGTGTATACCCAAAGCTCTGCATCGCACTAAACACTTCGAAGTTGTCATTTGCTTGCCAGTCTGCTGCATCTGCAACATAGGACAGTCCAGTACCCTCTTGAGTGAAAGTGATACTGTCCAAGTTGAGCGAGGTGAAGAGTTCTGGATTGAAACGCAATCTTTGCGTCTCAGTCATCACAGGCACGAGATAGTCGGGCAAACTTGAAATGACATCTGCACGTAGCTGAAAGATACCAAGGGCATCAACAGGTGTCCGCAAATCACTGTACGACACCTCAAGAAAAAACTTTTCGTCAACAGGTATGTTGTATGCGCCGTTAACCGTCTCAATGGCGTTATCGTCTTTATCCCGAGCAGTGAGAAACAGCTCGACCAACTCATCAACTCCTTCGCCGCGTCCCATAGCGTTGATCACGCCAAGTGCATCCGAGGCACTCAGTCGCCCGTCGTTATTAACATCGAGAAAGAAATGATTCTCGTCACTCTCCGCTGACGCTTCTCCTTCTGCTCCAAGCTCGTAAAGCTTGGAAAGCACAACCTGCGCGTCGCCCGCAGTGATGCGATAGTCCGCATTCACGTCGTAAGGAGTGTGGTAGTTGTGATTCATATTCTCAAGAAGATCACCGGCCAACAGCTCACGTTTCTCCAACGACTCGCTCGAAAGCTGACGTCCCAGCGAGCTCTGGTTCCGCGAGCGTTTCGCAATCCGGCGACGCTTCTTCGATCCGGACATCAGACCACTGGAGAGGAATTTACGCAGATTTCTCATCTATTTTCTCGAGAAGATGCGGGTGTCGTGTGTGAAATTTTCGTCAAAACGAATCTCGACGCTCAAAGCCAATCTTCGGCCCCAAGCCCATTACAATATGAATCACGAGCCGTCTTGGCTCGCTCTATCCTACTTAGGTTATCTATTTTCTCAACTCGCGTATCCATTCGCAGCCGGCGCAAAAGCCCGACCGGCCTTTAGACCAACAAGCAGCAAAAAGGTTCCGATTATTCTGGTAATTGCAGTGTGGTCTTCAGATCAAATTGATGATTAAAAACATCACGATCAACAGTCTCTGCATCCACTTGAATTGGCTTTTGTACCGTTGTTTGCTTCAAAAACGCGTTTTTACTCGGGGGCATCGCCTCCTGCAGCGGCCCATAGACGGCATTATCGGCACTCGGGCTACCGATACTTTCGGAACGCCTGTGGGAATCCGCATAGTTCAACACCCCCCCCATGGGACTCCCTTGCCCGATAGCTGCAAAACAGGGCGTCGTTACCAGAAAAGGAGGGCTCAAACCGTCCTCGGTACTCCCAGTTGCCGGAGACTTTCCAACATTTCCGGCTTCACCCTCACCACCCGAGGAAATCAGAGCCACCTTGTTGAGAACGAGCAGGGCGTCCAACGTGGAGACTCGGCCATCATTATTGACATCCACGAAGGTAGTGAGCGGCTCATTTGCCTGCAAAATCCTGACTCCTTCCCTTGCGATATCGTTGAGAACAGTCAGCGCATCAAGCACGGTCACGGTGCCACTGTCGTTGGTGTCTTCGGGCAGTGCTGCATTAAAGTACGGGCAGTCCACACGACTGGCGGGTGACTGAACAAACCCACTGCCGATTGTCGTGACATCGATCGTGAAACTCGATTGATCAAATTGATGAATCAATAATTCAGGTGTCAGGTCGACCGTGTATTGGCCTACTGGCAGATTATCAAAACGCCAGCCGCCAGCGGGTCCGGTACGAACCACTGGGTCGGTTCCAAAACTTATTCCGCGTATGATAGCGTCTGTTTCGGCATGACCAAAAACAAGAACGCTGGCGATCCTTCCCAGCGGATCAGTCACTCGCACCGTATGTAAAGTTTCCGGGCTGACCAAGTCGCTCGTGGTACGTTGCAGCAGATTGCCTGCCGCATCCATCGCCTCAATTCTCACATAGCTTCCTGCTGCGGCCCCAAAAACATCGACAGCGACTTCGCCTACTGGTGAATCGAAAATCGCTGAAAGCGGTTGGTCCTGCGTCCAAGAATCCGTCAACACAAGGTTGCTAATTCGCGCATCAAACTGCTGAAACACACGGACGCCACCCGGTGTCAAATCACCAACCGACACTAATGCAAAATTTGGATTCTGTGAGGACAGCGAAACATCTGGCAGGTTTGACGGAAGAAAACCCGTTTGGTAGTTCGAGGCCGCGATCTCCTGGAAGACGAGATTGCTTCCATCGGGATGCTTGATTTCTGCCATCACACCGACGAGGGGCTGTTCCGAGATATCCCGTTGATCATTAGTGTCATCATCGATGAAAGCAACACCAGATCCACTCGTCAGTGAGTATGCAGGCAGAGTTGCATCTCCATCAATCACGGCACTTGTCACGCCGGTCACATCATCAATGACCCGCCATTGGATTGACGAAATTGACTGACCAAGTGTGACCGTCACATCAAAGTCCGCTTGTTGTTGATCAGGCTGGGATACAGTGATCCAAGCTCCGCCGTCCACCCGATACTGCAGCTGACTAATACGATTCAGCGTAATGTCGCTTTGCGGCCCTGATGAATTTTGATTGATCAGCGGAACTGCGGAAGCAGACCCCACGAAGTGATAAGTCGACGAAGATGAATCAAAGTAACCTTCCCCTTTAAGTTCCAAGGGTACATCAGCGAGATCAAAAATGCCGTCCCCGTCGGTATCTCGCCATCCAATCATCGCCAAAGTGACGTCTGGACTTTCATTTGCAGCATAGGCATCGGCTAAAACGATGCCACTGCTCATGATACTGTCCTCCTGAACAAATCCAGATGTAGGATTGTCAGATGCGTTCAGGTTCTGAGAATTGTAGTAGCCTCGACGATCGGTCCACGTCGCGCCACCTGGGTACTCATCCTTGGCCCAGAATATATGCCCCATTTCATGGGCGATGGTGGAAGCTGGCCGGGTCGATGGACTGACGACAAACAGACCGCCCGCATAGGCAAATGCCGTTTGGAAAAAGCCCCCCGGCAAGAAGCGGCCATCTGCGTCATCGGATGAATCAACCATAAAGATAGTGAAAGCCCAATCCGTTCCCATCTGCTCTCGCTGATGGGCATTG
Organism: uncultured Rhodopirellula sp.; assembly: GCA_964012125.1. Classification (GTDB taxonomy): domain Bacteria; phylum Planctomycetota; class Planctomycetia; order Pirellulales; family Pirellulaceae; genus Rubripirellula. The sequence goes on along the minus strand of CAXGRW010000262.1, from coordinate 3,171 downwards.
AATTGCTTCATTCCCTCCTCAATGCTGCTCACATTCCCAAAGCCTTGGGCCTGCAAGAATTCTCCAACATAGAGATTGAAATTGTTGCTGATCCGATCGATTGGCTCGTACCCAGTCTCAACGGGATTGAGTGCGAAGGCGTTATCAAAAACAAAATCGAGCGTGTGTACCGTGTTGAGCCCATCAAGAGTGTCGCTCCACCAGTTTACGCCTTCACTAATTCTCCCAAGCGTTTCATCGATTTCAGCCGCAGTCCAATTTTGTGACTCGGGATCGATGGAGCCATTACTTTCGAAGAGTACGGGCGTCACAGCAACACTGCCAAGCAAGAATTCGCCAGTGTCCAGATGTGTCACACCAAGTGGCGTCACGGCTAACAAGCGACGCTGCTCCAACGATTCCATCCTCAACCGTCGAGCCGACAGTCGATTTTTACCTTTCGATTCTGAGCGACGTCTTTTCATTGATGACCGAGATACCGTAACCGAGAAGTGCGCAGAGAATACGCGTGGTACTCACACTGGCGAATGATGCTTAGATTCAAAAAATCGAGTTCTGTCTCGCAAAATCCCCGCCCATTTCCAAATTCTTAGCAAAATCCCCAAAACGGCCTACTCCAATGGCCTTCGGGGGTGCCCATTTAACGAAAGCTTTTCAATGCCACAGTACCGACGACCGCAAACAGATAGATCACGAACGGCTATCAATTTGCGGTGAGTGAAAAGGATCTCCGAATTAAAGAGAGGCAAACAACGCGTCAATCGAATTTGTGTCCTCAGCATCCCGGACCCCTGCGGTATCGACGGCGAGTGCATCAACAACCTCATCGAGGTCGACCACTGCCGGGCTGTCAAAGACACTTACTGACGATTCTGGAGTTTCCGGATGCAACAACTCGGCAGCCTCACGGCGGAGCATTTCATCTCCAATGACCGTGCCTCCGGATGCCATGACACCACCAGCAACTGGAACGTACCCACTTGCTTCTCCCTCACCACTGCCTGAGTTGTAAAGTTCAGCCAACCTATTGAGGACAAGCAGCGAATCATAAGCGCTAATCCTTCCATCGCCGCTTACGTCCGGGAAGATCGGCAGATTCTCAGGCAATGGCAGAACATCGAGGAAGATGTTGCTACCACCATTACGCGAAAGAGCATTGATAATCTGCAAACCATCAATCGGCGTCGTTGCCCCTGAGTCATTCACATCGGTAGGTGAAACCGGGTTCTGAAATGGATTTGCTTCGACCACAAAGGCCCAATCTTCCACTTCACCGGATGCAGCATCACCATTGGGTCCGAGTCCGGCAACCTCACTCAAGCGGAAACGTGTGAAGATATCACCGGCCTCGGTCTCACCGGGAATTGCGATGCCGATAGTCGTATCACCGGAAGTAATCGGTATGATGCCGGGCTCACTGACGGAGCCATAACGCTTGACCTCATCTGCATCGAAAGTACCGCTTTGGTCCCAATCGAACCAAGCATCAAGATAGAAATCACGATTATCTTCGTTGGTAACCGAGATTTGGAAGTTTGCAGTGAATCCTGCGACGAGTGAATCGGCCACCGTCACACCGTTATCTTCATCAAGGTTATCCAGCCGAGGCTCACTGTCAGCCGTAATCGCACGCTCACTTCCGGTCGGTGAGAGAGCAAAGCTTTGGTCGACCCCATGCCGCGGTCCCCCATCTGCCATTGTGGTCAGGTAGGGTGCTGGTGCATCTCCGTAATCGTATCCTCCACCAACGTAGATAACCAGTTCGGTCCGACCATTCGCTTGATTGCTTTGAAGCAGGTTGCCCACTTCATCACGCACAGGAACGATCTCAACAGCGCCGACACCACTTACACCAGCGGTACCTTCAAGGAAAATCTGCCGATCGACTACAGAAGCAACCACGCCCGGAATTGCTGCTGCATCAATCGCTGCTGCAATGACCTGAGCGTTCTCAGCATCGCTGGAATCAAGTTCAATGACGATTGGGTTACTGGCGTTTTCTCCGGGGACATTAATTTGCGTCAACACTGTTCCACTCAAATCAAGTGAGTAGTTCGCATCGCCCCCGAGCGTAATACGACCTGATCCCGCATTGACCGGATCCAATCCCAGAGGTTCTCCGCCAATCGCAAAAGCGATGGCGTCCGCAAGGCTATCCAGCGTGGAAACCTCGGAGAAAGGAATCGCTACGTTTGGCACACCCGCATCATTGCTCTCGACATTATTATCACTATCGAATTCGAAGGTGATATTATTGAGCGAGCCTTGACGCACACTGAAGGTCTGCCCCTCTTCCAACGTATCAGCGACACCACCCCCATCATTCGGAATCTTCAAGCCGAACCCGGATGATACTCCAACCTCACCCCTTACGGAGACCAGAGCACTGCTGGGCGTCACGCTCGCAAGAGGGTTATCGCCGAGTAACTGAACCGATTCATCGACTGCGATAGCAGAAAGGTTCAAACCGGAGGCGTTAATGGCATCAGCAATGGAGCTTGCCAGAATTCCCACTGTGCTTGGTACAGGAATCACAGTATTCAGGGCGTTGGTTACATCGTCGTCATCCAACTCGAAGGTGACGGTTGAAACACCGTCAAACACCTCAAGGGTGAGACCATCTGCCAAGCCCAAGTCAATCACCAGTGAATTAATATCGAGTGTCAAGCCAGTTTCGTACTCGAAGGTCGATGTATTGCCTTCCAAGTCAATAAGATTCAGGCGTTCGCCATCACTGTAAGTATTCCCTGCACTCGCACTCACGATGGCATCCGTCGAATCAATCATTCGAATGACGTAAGTAGATGCTGGCTCCCACGCTCCTGCGATCGGGGTCAAACGAATGACGTTCGTGCTAGGGTGGTAACCAAACCGGTAATCCACTCCCTCAACCTGTGCAACACCATCCTTGAGTAGGAGCACGGACTGGCTGGTGACACTGTAATCATCAATTCCAGTTCCAGGAACAACATCCGCAGGAGCAATCCCATCGATAAATTGAGCTTCAAAGAACAGTGGAATTTCGCCTGTAACTTCTGCAACTCCCGCGTCCGGGCCGAGGCTCGGCGCTTTTGGGGTCAGCAGAATAACACGCGGCTTCACCACATCACCACGATCAAATGCTCCTCTGTCCTTGAAGACGAATTCACCAAGTCCATTAGGAGTTTGAAC